>JAFSTD010000012.1 GCA_017450655.1 Bacteroidales bacterium
ATCCAGCGGATCAATCTTGCCGGCATATTGTTGTTTCCATGCTTGAACAACTGGCAAGTTGATGTGATAGTAACGACCCCATGACTCTGGAGCAGCTCCTGTCCAGTCTGGATAGTGTCTGTAGTTCTCGTATGCTGATCTGAAGAATTTCTCAGGGTCTGCTACTGTAGGCATATCACCCAACATTGCAAGACCTACTGATGCTGTGAAGTCGAATTTGAGTTGGTCTTCAGTACCTTGCTTGGTTGTGATCAAAATAACACCGAATGCAGCGCGTGATCCGTAGATTGATGCTGATGCAGCGTCCTTCAATACTGAAATAGACTCAACGTCATCAGGGTTAACCATTGAAAGTGATGATTGAACACCGTCTACCAATACCAGTGGAGATCCACCTGAAAGTGAACCTGTACCACGGATGTTCATTGTAGGCTCGTCACCGAGACGACCTGATGTGTAGAGGACTGTCAAACCAGGAGTTGCTCCTTGCAAACCTTGGTTAAGGTCTCTGATTGGACGGTCGTTGAGAACTTTGCTGTCAACTGCTGATACAGCTCCGGTCAAGTTTGCCTTGGTTTGAGTACCAAAACCCACTACAACCACATCGTCCAAAAGAACAGTGTCCTCGTTTAGTGTTACATTAATTCTTGTACGGCCGTTAACATCAAGAACTTGAGTTACATAACCGATAAAAGAAAATGCGATTTTTGAATTAGCAGGTACTGTCAATGTATATCTACCATCGATGTCAGTAACTGTTCCATTCAAAGTTCCGTCTTGTAATACTGATGCTCCGATGATTGGCTCACCATTTACGTCAGCAACAACACCTGATACTGTTACATTTTGAGGTACGGCTCCTTGTGCAGGAACTGTTGCCATTAACCCAAAAGATAACAATACGAAGCAGACTGCGAGTTTCAATACTCTTAGACTTTTTGTTTCGAATGTTTTAGTCATAATTAGTTAGATTAAAAATAATGATTACTTGTAATGATGCTTGCATAGCAAGCTTTCGCTAATTAA
The DNA here is from genome assembly GCA_017450655.1 of Bacteroidales bacterium. Taxonomy (GTDB): domain Bacteria; phylum Bacteroidota; class Bacteroidia; order Bacteroidales; family UBA932; genus Equibacterium. The sequence goes on from JAFSTD010000012.1 coordinate 1,027, forward strand.
TAGCACGAAGAACCTTGTTCTCCGATACAATGGTTTTTTTAGGTGTTTTTTATTGGTTTTGTTTTTGTTTTTATATTATTAGTTATTAGTTAGTTATATGTTGAATATGCTATCTTTTATAAACGCCAATTTGCTCTAAGGGCAATTTTAGCATTTACAAATATAAATAAATAATTTGAAGAAAACAACAATAATTGAAAAAAAACGATTTCTCCGCAACCTATTCAATTACTGCGGAAGAGGATATTTTCTTCACCAAGCCGCGAAGAACTTTGCCCGGTCCCAACTCGGTAAAAACGGTGGCTCCGTCAGCAATCATGTTCAGCACGGAAGCGCTCCATTTTACAGGAGAATTCAACTGAAGAAGGAGATTCTGCTTTATCTCATCCTTTGAAGAATGTGGAAGAGCATCCACATTTTGATAAACCGGACATACAGGAGTATGGAATGGCACTTTGTCAATCGCTTTTGCCAGATCTTTTGCGGCTGAAGACATCAACGGAGAATGGAAAGCTCCACCCACGTTCAGAGGAATGGCCCCTCTTGCCCCTGCCTTAACCGCTGCGTCACAGGCTCTTGCCACAGCATCTTTCTCTCCTGAAATCACAAGCTGACCCGGACAATTGTAATTGGCGGGGACGACGACGCCTTCCGTATTGTGGCAGACTTCCTCTACAATGCTGTCTTCCAAGCCAATAACGGCAGCCATTCCGCCGGGATTTGCATCACACGCCTCCTGCATAGCCATAGCGCGTGCATATACAAGACGCAAAGCATCCTCAAACGAGATTGCTTCTGCTGCAGCTAAAGCGGAAAATTCTCCAAGAGAATGGCCGGCGACCATGTCCGGGGAGAAATTCTCCAAACACTTTGCGGAGATGAAAGAGTGAAGGAATACAGCCGGCTGGGTGATTTTGGTAGCGACAAGATCTGTCGCCGAGCCCTCGAACATCACTTCCGTGATGCGATAGCCCAGAACGGTATCCGCTCTGTCAAACAACTCTCTGGCAATGGGTTTCGTATCGTAGAGATCCTTCCCCATCCCGGAAAACTGTGAACCCTGGCCCGGAAAGATGAATGCCTTCATTCTGCTGTTTTTTAAAATCTCTTAAAGATACGAAAAAATATGAAATGTTGTATTTTTGCGAAGAGTTATTCTGCGCTTGTAGTTTAATGGATAGAATAGAAGATTCCGGTTCTTCCGGTTGGGGTTCGATTCCCCACAAGCGTACATCTTCCTGCGCCATCTCCCTGAGAAGGAATTCGTTAAGCGCATCCTCCTCTTCCAGGGCAGGGACAACCACACGGTTCACATAATTATCCATGTCTTCCATCAAAGCTCTGTAATCGGCTCTGACTCTCTCCAGAGAGTCTCTTTTTATTCTGTTGTAGAGAATTTCATCATAGACGTCAGCCATATACTGGTCGAAATACTGGTTCGTATAACGGAAATTAGGCTGTATCAGCAGAGAATACCGACGTCTTTCGCTGCTTCGCACTTTGGCGGTGGTAATATCCATCCTTGTTTTCGGTCGCTCATCGCCACGCCAGTTAAAACCTTTCAGTCTCTGCCTGTCCAAAGAGAGACCGGCCACCGGATATGCGTCGCTGCTCGTCTGCTCGTAATACTTAAACCTCTGAGCGTCGCCGTCTTTCATAGTAACCATCAGGAAACGGGAATCCTTGGAGTTCATCGTGGTGAGAGCATTGTCCTCTCTTAGATAGATCAGAGCGGTAACTCCTCCGAGGGCGTCGAACCGGGCGAGCTCGTTGTCCACGAAGTGTCCCATCATCTCCGTACTCTTGATCTGGTCAAAGTGCATCTCATCTTCCTGGCTGGTAATCATAGCGTTATTCTGCATATTACCTCTGTATAACCCGTCCTGATTCAAAACGAACATCATCACATCGGAGGTCAACTGATTCTTGACATTCTCCCACAGGACGGGATTGCCGCTCATCCGGGCGATAGAATCCACGTCGCTGTAATACAGAGAATCGCATTTCCCTTGTATTCTGTTCCTGTAAACCTTCACGTTGTAATACGCATTGAAAAAAGCGAGAGAAGTAGAATCGGTGGCTGAATAGATTACGTCAGAACTTGGAGAAGCTGCAGCAGCGATAACATTCTGTTCCTGTACGGTTATTAACGCGTCAGCAGGCACCTTCTGGCCCAACAGGGTATAAATCGTGTCGGGGACAGGGGCCTCCGCCCTGGTAAGACTGTCAAGAGCCCTCCTTGCAGCCGTCGTACGCCTTCTCATCATCGCCTGGTACTCGGCGGTTTTCTCCAGGGCAAGCCTCTTTTTATCCTGATAGTCTTGATATGCCTTGTCATCCGCCTCCTTTATGGCGTCAAAGAGAATGTCTTTCCTCAGACTGTTTCCTTCGGTGAAAAGCTCTTCCGGAAGTTCTCTCATCTGTCTCGTGTAATAGAACAGCGTGTCCGCTGTCAGGAACAGAGAATCGGGCTCGTTGTTGCTGTCACGGTTGCCGTAATAGACCAGAGCCGGGCGCTGCGTCATTGTAGCGTCCATATCGTTTGTGAGGGTATCTATGACAAGATGCGCACTGTTTGCCATCAGAACCGCCTTGTGCGTGGTGTCCTGCACCTGCACGTTGGTGTACATGTCTATAGTGGACTCCTGTCGGTAATAATACAGCTCCTCGCACCAACCTTCGTAGTCGGGATCGTTCATATAGACATTCAGGCGGAAATAGACGACGTCATTGTCCCTGTCATACCAACCGTCGTCGGCCCTCATAAAGTAATCTTCGTACCACATTCTCGTATCTCTTCCGAAATGGACCCGGTTCTCGTTTGAGTCATACCTGATTACGGTAGATCTGAGAAACAAAGTATCCATAAAGACGTGAGTGTCCCCGGAGAATGTAAACGTTCCGGCTTTGGCGTCGTAAGTTCCGGTATCACCTTCAATGACGTTACCGTCGTGGTCGCGCATGGTACCTCCGCGCCTCGATACTGCGATGCTGTCTCTTGTATTGTAACTGAGATTGTTGGACCGGAAAACGTTGCCGTCAGCATCGTACAGCTCTACCAGGTTGCCGGTAAATTCCGCAAGGTCCTCCGCCACGGTGTAAGTCAAGTGATCGCTGGTCAAAACTGTCTGGTCCTGAACCAGTTTAACATTGTAGAAGGCATCTATTATGTCAGTCTCAAGGTTCCAGATTGCAGAATCGCAATACATGTAGGCGCCGTTATGGAGAAAAACGGCAGGACCTTTGATCATTCTGTACTGAACATCTTCTTTTTCGAAAAGACGGGCGTACTGAGCGCTCAACAGACTTACAAGGCTGTCATTATCACTCCGTCCCTGGGCTTTGCATTCAAAACTGCCTAAGCACAAGAATACGGAGAGGAATATGATGAAGCCTTTCTTCGCCATAATCTGTAAAAAGGAGGCTTGTTAATGAACCCATCCGGAATATTGGAAATTGCAACCAGCGTACAATGGGTCGAGCTTGATGTATGTAGAAGACACTTTATCCTTTATGAAAGCGTCAATGGCGGCGCTTGAGTTCTTGGCATTCGCATCTTCTACAAGAAGGTTGTAGTCAGTATCGTATGATGCAGTATGCGCAGGGGCGATGTCGTCAACCCTGACAATTTTGTAAATCGTGTTACCGCGGCCTTCATTGTCGACAGATTCAAACGGCTCTGAAATATCACCTACCTCAAGGTCCTTGATTGCCGCATAATCGGCAGGTTTCAGCTGATCTTTCTCAAAAATGGCAGAACCGGTCATTTCATCTACCATAACACCGCCGTTCGTACGGGTCTTAGGGTCCTGTGAGAACATCCAGGCCGCAGCGGGGAATGTCACCAGTGAACTGTCGACAATCATCGTTCTGATACTGTCGAGCTTTGAGAACGCTTTATTTCGGTCCTCACTTGTATATTTAGGCTTTATGAGAATGTGACGGGCGTTGAACATATCGCCTGACTTTTCAATCATTTGGATAATATGGAATCCGTCAGGAGTTTCAACCACCTGTGATACCTGACCCTCTTTCAGTGACATGGCCGCATCGGAGAAAGCCGGCCAGTAAACTGATTTAGCCATCATTCCAAGTTCGCCGCCTTTTTGGGCACTTCCTGGATCTTCAGAATAAATACGTGCAAGAGAAGAGAATCTCTCTCCGTTCAGAATTCTCTCGCGAAGTTCCAGCAAGGTCTCCTTGCAGGCAGTATTGGCAAGCTCCTTTTCCGGATACAACACAATCTGGCTCAGCCTGTACTGAGTGGAAACCATAGGAAGGTCTTCCGGAGCAGTCTGCTCAACATACTGTCTAATGGCGTCTGGGGTCATTTTCGGGACATTCTGCACCACCTTTCTCTGCATCTGCTGGATGAGGAGTTGCTCTTCGATTGCCTTATACCACTCGTCACGCAAATCATAAATAGGCTTTCCGAAATACTCCGAAATCTCTTTTTCGCCGCCGAGAGCCTGCATTGCCTGAATCATTCTGTTATTGACGTTCTCTTGAATCTCGGCATCCGTAACGACGAGAGAATCCAGACGGGCCTGGGTGACGAACAATTTATTGATCATAAGATTCTCGAGAATCTCACAGCGAGCGTTTCTGTCTGCTATATATCCGCTCATACGCAACATCTGAACCTCATCTTCTACGTCTGAGATGAAGATGGCATCGTTACCGATAAGGGCTATGTTTTTGTCAATGAGACCCTGCTCATAAAGCTGTGCCTTGGATGAGAATGGAATCAAACACAAAGAAAGGATATATAACGCTACGAGAACCTTCTTACTCATTTGTGTAAATTTTTAGTTTGTTATTCTGATATGCCTCATTGAGCAAATCATCTTTGAGAATCCTCAGCAGATCCTGTTTCCTCTTGCTCAATATAGCATCCTTGATCTTTTTGTCATTATACTCAATCGGGGAGAGTTTACCGGGAGCAATCTTCTCGTATGCGAAAATGAAGAAGCTCTTTTCTCCCACAGAATTCTCCCTGACATAGTAACCGTCCCTTGAAAGAGCTGCTTCGCACAGATCCGCCTCAAACGCGCAGTCCTTCGCTATGGTGCTGGCTGCGACCCATTCATCGTTGTAGGTCTCATACTTCTCAGCGTACGAACGACAGGTTACTTCCAACTCTTCCAGGAGGTCAGGATCCATCGTTTTGAAATTCTTTTTCACCAGATCGTAATAAGGAGAATGTGTGGATATGGTGACAACCCTCACTTTGTACAGAGAATATGGATACGTGAAATTCTGTGTGTGAGTGTCATAATACTCCTGCATCTCGGCCTCCGTAATGGTTGTGTCCAGATGGCTTTCCACGTAACTCTTCTCGAATCTGAAATTGATGAGACTGCGGGAGTACTCTTCCACCTCATCATTTATATCCATCTCTTCTTTGGAAAGCTGCTCTTTGGCTTTCAGTTCAACCAACTGAGCCAGCGCCCAGTTGTCGATGTACTGCTGAACCTTTGCAGCGCTGTCTTCAGGTGAAATACCTTCCGGAAGAAGGGAAACGACATCTTTATAAAAGAGAACACGGCTGCCGATCCGGGCTATTATCTTGTCCGACGGACGGAGATACTGGCACGACGAAATCAGCGTCAATGCTGCAATTATAAGGAATGCTGTGCGTTTCATCTATTATCTTGAGTAGTTCGGAGCCTCTCTGGTAATGGAGACATCATGCGGATGGCTCTCCGCCATACCCGCAGCTGATATTTTTACAAATTTCGCACCACGAAGTGTTTCGATGTCCTTTGCGCCGCAATAACCCATGCCGGCCTTCAAACCTCCGACAAGCTGGTAGATAACCTCAGCAAGCGTTCCTTTGTAAGGAACCTGAGCTACGATGCCTTCCGGAACAAGTTTCTTGATATCTTCTTCCATATCCTGGAAGTAGCGGTCCTTGGAGCCCTTCTGCATAGCTTCAAGAGACCCCATTCCTCTGTATGACTTGAATTTACGGCCGTTTAGAATGATTGCCTCACCAGGAGCTTCCTCTACACCGGCGAACAAAGAACCTGCCATAATAGTGCTGGCGCCTGCTGCGAGAGCTTTTGTGATATCGCCCGAATATCTGATACCTCCGTCTGCGATAACAGGAATTCCGGTTCCTTTCAGAGCATAAGCGGAATCCATAATTGCGGTCAGCTGAGGGACTCCTATACCTGCTATAATTCTGGTGGTACATATAGAGCCGGGACCGATACCGACCTTGACTGCATCCACTCCGCACTCTTTGAGAGCCAGCGCAGCTTCTGCAGTGGCAATATTTCCCGCAACTATCTGAATAGAAGGAAAGGCCTTTCTGATCTTCTTGATTGTCTCAAGCACGAAAACAGAATGACCGTGAGCCGTATCGAGAACGACAGCATCGGTACCTACGGAGATAAGTCTCTCTACGCTTTCCAGACTGTGGGAATTGATACCTACGGCTGCGGCTACAAGCAGTCTGCCTTTTGAATCCTTGGATGCAGTAGGGTTATTCTTTATCTTGGTAATGTCCTTGTAAGTGAACAGACCTACAATACGGAATTCCTTATCAACTACGGGCAACTTCTCGATTCTGTTCTTGCGCAACACTTCCGTAGCGCCGGAAATGTCTATCTTCTCATCTATCGTAATCAGGCGTTCTTTCGTGGTCATCACCTGAGAAATCGGCGTTGTCATATTATCCTGAAAACGAAGGTCCCTGTTGGTTACGATTCCTACCAGGTGGTTGGTGCCGTCAACAACCGGAATACCGCCAATATGATTCTCAGACATCAGTTTTAGAGCATCGCCCACGGTTTTGTCGCCCTGTATTGTCACAGGATCGTATATCATTCCGTTCTCCGCCCTCTTGACTTTTCTGACTTGTTCAACTTGCTTTTCGATAGGCATGTTCTTATGGATAACGCCGATACCGCCCTCTCTGGCTATTGCGATAGCCATATCAGCTTCGGTAACCGTGTCCATAGCGGCTGAGACAATAGGGACACTCAGAGATATCTCTCTGGTAAACTTCGTACTTACGTTTACTTCCCTTGGGATGACTTCACTGCGAGCAGGAATAAGAAGGACATCATCAAATGTAAGCCCTTCCATTGCTATTTGATCTGTGTAATGTTGCATGGCCGTAATGTGATAAATATGGCAAATATACTAAAAAAATCATACCAACCTGCCCTGATATGTGTTTCTTTCCTCCAAACGCTTGTCCAGCAAACGTAAAAGCTCTGTATTGCGAATCAAACCCCACGGCGTGGAATTTACAAAACGCGGAGGAACTTCTCCCGCGAAACGCTCTATGTACAAATCAGGACGAAGCCTTTCGAGAATGTCAATGAAAAGATCTATGTATTCATCAAGCGAGTATGTCACAAACCGCTCTGGATGTTCCCGAGCCTCTGTCTCCATCGCCGTTCCCTTGATAATCTGGAGCTGGTGAAACTTCACGGTATCTATGGGGAGTCCGTTTATTTTATCGGCCATGGCCATGAAATCGTCCCGGGTCTCACCCGGCAGACCTATGATGAAGTGAGCGCCCTGCATAATGCCTCGCTCGGCAGTCATCCTTACAGCCTCTTCGGCCTGCTCCCAAGTGTGTCCCCGGTTGATATGCGAAAGGGTTTCATTCTTGCACGACTCTATACCGTACTCTATGATGACTATGTGTTTTTCAGACAATTTCGCCAGATAATCCAGTTTCTCCCCATCGACGCAGTCAGGACGAGTTCCTATCACTATACCTGCGACGTCTTTGTGGCTCAGGGCCTCTTCGTAGAGAGACTGTAACCGTGCGAGAGGAGCATAAGTATTTGAATAGGGTTGAAAATAAGCCAGATACTCAAGAGTATTGCGGTATCTGCCTCTGTGAAATTCTATCCCCTCCTCTATCTGTGTAGCTATGCTCTTGCTGGCGACGCTGTAGCCTGGATGAAAAGCGGCGTTGTCACAAAACGTACAACCGCCCCGAGATAAAGTCCCGTCACGGTTCGGACAGGTAAAACCGGCGTCAATCACAATCTTCTGAAGGCGATGACCGTATTTCTGCCTGAAGTATCCAACGAAAGAATTATATCTCTTTTCCATGTAGCAAAGTTAAATAATTATATCTTTGTGAGTATGAAAAGGTTATTGATTATTTTTGCTTTGGCGGGATTTGCTCTTGCCTGCACAGGCTGCAAAAACAATGTGGAAGAAACCGCCTCACAGCAACCCCAAAGTAGCGGATTTGCTGTTTCACTTCTTTCCGTCGTAAACCATCACGAAGAGCCCGATGTCGACAAAGAGATTGGATGTCAGTCTCTTATGGGCACTGTACTCTCTGTTCTTGACTACCTTAACGGCTGGTATAAAGTTGAAACCCCTGAAGGATACGTTGCCTGGGTTTCATCGGAAGCCATCGTATTGAAGGACTCAGATCAACTGGCAGAATGGAATGATTCTCCGAAACTTATCGTAACTGCAATTTCCGACGTGCTTTATTCAGAGCCTTATCTCGGTTCCGACATAATCTGCGACATTACTCTCGGTGACGTTTTGGTAAAAGGGGAGAAAAACGGAGAATTCTGCACCTGCTTCCTTCCCAACGGCAAAACAGCGTACGTTCAACAAAAGAACGTGATGGATCTGGACGCTTACAATGAGTCCATCATCACCACGGGAGATTCAGTGGTTGCCATTGCGATGCAATTCCTGGGATTCCCGTACGTATGGGGCTGGAACTGCGCCAAGGGAATGGACTGCAGCGGCTTTACTCAGTTTGTGTACCATCTGCACGGATTAGCCCTTCCAAGAAATTCTTCTGCGCAGGCGCGTACAGGAGAAGAGATCTCGATTGAAGACAATTTGGAACTGCTTCTGCCGGGAGATTTGGTTTTCTTCTGCAACACTACTCCGGGGAGAGTCAACCATGTCGGCATCTATATCGGCAACGGAGAATTCATCCATTGCGGCACTTCCTGCGTCAAGATCAATTCTCTCTACAAAGACGCCGTAAACCTCTATCCTAAAGCCGATAATCTTTATTGCGCCAGAAGAATCATCACTGCCGAATGGTAGTGATTCTTTTGGTCAGAAATGATTAAATCTTCATCTGGGAGAACGGCTTGATGCGGGCAAGCAGAATGGATGCCACCAGCACGCACATAGAGATGAAAGCGTCGAATGTCCCTATCTGATAGAAGTGAAGCGAAGACTCTGTATTGAACATACCAATACCGATAGGCGCTGCAAACTGGTGTGAGCCTATGAACATTATACGATAAGCTATACCATGTGTTTAC
>JAFSTD010000013.1 GCA_017450655.1 Bacteroidales bacterium
ATCGACTGCGAGATCCCTTTTCCTTCGCTGCCCATCACCACTGCGGTAGGCTTGGTAAAATCAATGTCGTAAAGCTGTTTGTCAGTCTTCTCGGTAGCCGCTACAATCTGAAAACCATTCTCCTGCAGATAATAGACGGCCATTTTGAGGTTGGTGGTCTTGCTGGTGGCAATTCTCAGAAGAGCTCCCGCCGAGGCTTTTATGGCGTCCGCATTGATTGCCGCGCCTCCTTTTGCAGGGACAATGATACCGTCAACCGCAGCGCACTCTGCGCTTCTGGCAATGGCGCCGAAGTTCCGTACGTCACTCACCCCGTCTAAAAGGATGAACAGAGGGGACTTCTTGACCTTCAGAGCATTTTCCACCATTTCTTCGAAAGGAACATAGTCAATCTGAGCCATATAGGCCACAACTCCCTGATGAGCGCCGTGCACGAGGCTGTTCAGTTTAGGTGCAGGCACAAACTGGAATGGAATCTGCCTGTCGGTGAGCAATTCCAGAAGGTGTTTGAAGGCAGGACCCTCCATACCCTGTTTCAAGAATACTTTTTCAATCTTTTTTCCGGACTCGACTGCCTCGATTACCGGATGAATGCCGTACAAATAATTATCCATGATTAATTCTGTTGTTCGTTCAAGGATGTCCACTCGTCCATTTTAAGGTCAAGGGAGCGTTTTAATTCGAGATATGAGCGTGTAAGCTCCATTATGTCATCCGATGACTCAGGAGCCTCCAGACGGGCTTCCAGAGCCTTCATTTGCGCTTCTATCTCGGCTATCTGTTTTTCTACGTTCTTTATCTTGGCAGCAAGGCGGCTCTGCTGCTTGAATGCCTCCCTTCCCTGACGGGAATCTGAGACCGGACGCTCTTTGGGGTCGGTCTCGGCAGCCGCCGGCCTTCTGACGGCCTCGATTTCCTCCATCGCCGTCATTTTCTTACGTCTCAGGAAGTCGTTAATCCCTCCCAAATGCTCTTTTACCCTCCGGTCACCGAATTCATACACTTTGTCCACAAGACCGTCCAGAAAGTCTCTGTCGTGGCTTACAACGACCAATGTGCCGTCATACTGGAGCAAAGCCTGCTTCAAAACGTCCTTTGAGCGGATATCCATATGGTTGGTAGGCTCATCGAGCGCAAGCAGATTGTATGGATGCAACATAAGTCGGGCAAGAGCCAGACGGGACCTTTCTCCTCCGCTGAGCACCGCCACTTTCTTATCTATATCTTCCCCTTTGAACAAGAATGCACCCAGCAGATCGCGAAGCTTCGTCCTCATCTCATAGGTGGCCACCTTCTCCAGAGTATCGTATACCGTCTCTGTTTTGTCAAGAACATCTTCCTGATTCTGAGCATAATAGCCCAATTGGACATTATGACCTGTCTTCGCAGTTCCTTTCACGGGAGTAAGGAATCCGTTAAGAACCTTGATCATCGTGGTCTTACCCTCTCCGTTTCGCCCCACGAAAGCCACTTTCTCCCCTCTCTTGATTTCAATGTCGGCATTCTCCAGAATAATCTTTTCGGGCATGTCGGGATAAACCACAGTGGCGTCAGTCACCTTGAAAACCACGTCTCCGCTGCGTGGAGCCGGCGGAAACTTCACGTGAAGGGTGGCAGTGTCCTGGTCGTCTATCTCAATTCTCTCTATCTTCTCAAGCTGTTTGATTCTCGCCTGGACTTGATTGCTCTTGGTCGGTTTGTAACGGAAGCGTTCTATGAAGTCTTCGGTCTTCTCAATCATTCTCTGCTGATTGTCAAATGCCGCTTTCTGCTGTTCTATTCTCTCCGCGCGAAGCTCCACAAACTTGCTGTAAGGCACTTTATAGTCGTATATATGCCCCAGAACTATCTCTACCGTAGAATTGGTACAGTTATCCAGAAACTTCCTGTCGTGGGAAATAAGCACTATGGAGCCGTTGAAACTCTGCAGATACTCCTCAAGCCACTGAATGGATTCTATGTCAAGATGGTTCGTAGGCTCGTCGAGAAGCAGCACGTCAGGCTTTCTGAGCAGAATCTTGGCCAACTCTATTCTCATATTCCACCCCTGGCTGAAAGTCTCGGTCTTGCGTCCGAGCTCATTTTCCTTAAAACCAAGACCTTTTAAAGTCTTGACCGTAAGCACGTCAGGAGTCTCGCCGGCATAG
>JAFSTD010000014.1 GCA_017450655.1 Bacteroidales bacterium
AATAGAAGAATCCAGACAGAGCGACAAATAATACAATTATTACAACTGTCAGAGCCTTTTTTACCTTACTTGCCATAACCAAATACTTTATTGCAATACTTTATGATTCTTCAAATCGTATTTCTGTCCTTTGCGAAGGAAGAAGAATTTATCTCTGCCTGCCTGATGGACAGCCACATATGACTTGCCTATCACCTCAAAAACATCTTTCTGCACCACGATGGCGGTAGATTCGTCAATGCCTATTCCTATAAACTCGGGAGCTGCCTTGATGAAAGCATCCAGATCATGCTGGCGGTTTCTGACGAGAATATGCTGGTCAATCGCCGAAAGTTTCAAGAAGCCGAGTCCCTGAGTGTGGTCGCCGATGAGATGCTGCGCTCCGCGGGTATCTCCGCGCCACAAAAGCGATCCCTGGATACTTGCTCCCGCTGACGAGCCGGCGATTACTCCGCCTCTGTCGAGCAAAGCGAAGAGTTCTCTGTGGACTTTTGTATTCAGATATACTTCAGCGATGCGCCATTGACGACCTCCGGTAAAATAGACACCCGTAGCCTGACGCAGAGCGGTAAGATTTTTGTCGTCATTTGCCTCGTCGATTGTCTGAAGATGCATACGGGTGACTCTGTCGGCGCCAAGCCTTTCAACAAGAGTCCTGATTGTGCCGGAGTGAAGATCTTCATCTCCTGAAGCGTTGGTAATCACCACAATGCGTGCGTCCTTTCCCCCTGCCAAATCTATGAACCTGTCCCAGATTTCGTCTGTTACGGTTCCTCCGCCGATAATCACCAGGGTTCCTTTTTCGGGTCCGTGACGAGTCTGTGACAAATCCACGACCGTCGGATTCTGTGCAAACGCTATAATCGCGAAGAATGCAAACAGAAGAGAAAAAGCTGCTCTTTTCATATTTTGTCTGTTATTGATTATTCCCATTCAATTGTTGCAGGCGGTTTAGAAGATACGTCATAGCATACTCTGTTCACGCCCTTGACGTTGTTTATAATGTCGTTGCTGACGGCACGCATCACCGGTACAGGGATGTCAGCCCAGTCAGCGGTCATTGCATCGCTGCTTGTCACCGCACGGAGGACTACCGCGTTCTCGTATGTACGTTCATCTCCCATCACTCCTACGCTCTTAACGGGAAGGAGAATGGCGCCAGCCTGCCATATTTTATCATAGAGACCGTTTTCACGCAATGCTTTAATGAAGATATCGTCTACGTCCTGAAGAATGCGTACTTTCTCAGGAGTGATGTCACCGAGAATTCTCACGGCCAGTCCCGGACCCGGGAAAGGATGTCTGAAGACCATATGCTTCGGCATTCCGAGAGAAAGGCCTACTGCCCTGACTTCGTCCTTGAAGAGCCATTTCAGAGGTTCACAGAGCTTTAATTTCATCTCTTTCGGAAGACCTCCCACATTGTGGTGACTCTTTATCACCTTGCCGGTTATGTTTCTGCTTTCAATCCTGTCAGGGTAGATTGTCCCCTGAGCAAGCCATTTAGCTCCTTTTATCTTGGAAGCTTCATAGTTGAATACCTCTATAAAATCCCTTCCGATTATCTTGCGCTTCTGCTCAGGCTCGCTTACACCGGCCAGATCAGAGAGGAAAGTCTCGGAAGCATCCACACCTATAACATTCAGATTCAGCTTTTTGTAATCTTCAAGCACATCCTCATACTCATTTTTTCTAAGGAGACCGTGGTTTACGAATATGCAGGTGAGCCTGTCACCAATCGCCCTGTGGAGCAAAACAGCAGCTACCGAAGAATCGACTCCGCCGCTGAGGCCGAGAATCACTCTGTCGTCTCCAAGTTCTCTCTTCAGTTCGGCAACTGTCGTCTCAAGGAAAGAATCAGCAGTCCACTCTTTCTTACTGCCGCAGATATCAACCACGAAGTTTTTCAGAAGCTGTTTACCCTGCAGAGAATGAACCACTTCAGGATGGAATTGAACGCCCCATACAGGCAGTGTATCACTCTGAAAAGCAGCGTATTGCACTGTATCTGTGGAAGCAACGACGTGATAGCCGGGAGCAAGACGGGTGATGGTATCCCCGTGACTCATCCACACCTGAGAATTCTTCTCAAAACCGTTGAAAAGCGGTGAACTGCCGTCGATGAAACTGAGGTTTGCGCGGCCGTATTCTCTGGTACCTGACGGTTCCACCTTACCTCCGTAGGTATGGCTCAGAAGCTGAGCGCCGTAGCAGATGCCAAGAACAGGATATTTTCCCACAAAAGGAGAAAGATCCGGTCTGAAAGCGTCCGAGGCGTATACGCTCAGAGGAGAGCCGCTCAGAATGACTCCGATGATTTCTTTGTCGTCAGCAGGAAATGCGTTGTAAGGAAGAATCTCGCAGAAAGTGCCCAGTTCTCTGACTCTGCGTCCTATAAGCTGCGTCGTCTGTGAACCGAAGTCGAGGATGATAATCTTTTGCATATGCTATTCCGAGAGTTTTTTCAAGGTATTTCCGGCCACACGGTAGATTGTCCAGTCGTCCATAGGCTTGGCGCCGAGCGACAGATAGAAATCGATGCTTGGACGGTTCCAGTCCAGACAGCACCACTCCAATCGTCCGCAACCTCGTTCAACCGCAATACCGGCCAGATGCTTCAGAGCAGCCTTTCCGTACCCTTTCCCTCTGTATTCAGGCTTGATGTACAGGTCTTCAAGGTAGATACCCGATCTCCCTACAAACGTAGAATAATTATGGAAGAAGACTGCGAAACCCACATCTTTGCCGTCCTCACAGATGAAGAACACTTCGGCTTTGCGCTTCTCGAAGATCCATTCGCGGATGGTGTCCTCGGTAGCTACCACTTCGTCCAACATCTTTTCGTAAACGGCCAATTCTTTTATGAAATAGAGAATAAGGCCACAGTCTTCTGCACCGGCTGTTCTGAATGTCATTTTATTCACATCGCGAATATATCAAGATTTGTCGTTTATTGCAACCTTAAATTTGAATAGAATGGCATTATTCATCCCTTGAGAATAGACCAGCAGAGCGTACCCTACACACGGAGTCACGGTGAAGACTCCCCGATGAATCAGATTGTATCCCACGTTAATCTCTCCGTTGAATCCTCTCCTGAAGAGATCCTCATTGATAAGCAGCTGAGGTCCCGCCCGTGCATTCACGAGGAAACGGCTCTCTCTTGGGACCACTCTCAAATCCAGCATAAGCGGGACGAAATTCAGTCCCGGATTCAGATAGCCGGTAATTCCCGAGGTGATGCCAAGGGAGAATATGGGGGTGAACCGGTAGCCCAGAGTCACGTTAAGAGTTGATACTGAGTTACCTGAAGGTACTACCGGTGCATACTTGTCCGTATGCCCGAAAGAAAAGCCTAAACCTCCTTCCAGTTCTCCCCAGACACCGCATCCGGGCTGTGAATAACAGTCAATGCTCAGAAGCAGCAACGCTCCCAGCATCATTTTGTAATAAATCTTACTCCTTTCCATTTTCCATTATATTTTGCAGCGCCGAAGGCATCCACCTCGGCGATATTGAATTCCGTAGGGAGAAATCCTCCCAGAGACGACACTCCGTTCACCATGTTGAAGTTTACGGTGAAACCGAATGAGGTGTCTATTCTGACAGCTGCAGATGAGCCTCTTCCGTACTCTTTGACTCCCATCAAATAAGGCTTCTCACGGATATATGAGGTATTGTTGAGTCCCCATACGAAATATGCCACCTTAGGGTCTTTGTCGGCAAGACGGCGCCTGGTGCCTGTCATCAAATTTGCAGGCTGTTTCCCCGACTGCGATTTAAGCCACGTAAAAACGTTGGCCGGAGTTGCGTCGTACAGATCGTTTCCGATGGCGGTATTGGAACACACCTGTCCTCTGAACTCGTAACAAGGCATAAACACACACATATCCGATGCCCATTCCTTGATTATGTCCAGCCCGGTGTCTCCGTAAACGAAGTCAGATCCGATACCTTCTATGCTTGAAGAGAATCTGCTCCAATATTTCGACGACCCGGCACTGAGATTCAGGTAGTTGCGCGGATTCTTCATAAGCAGTTCCCCGTACAGTTTGTTAAAGCCGACGGCAATATTCTCTGCCACGTCGCTTACCCAGTACTTGACGAAGAGCAGTTTTTTCTGTGTCTGCATCTCACATTTGATGCCTGTGGAGGCGTAGAACAGATAATTTACGTCGTACAGGCTCACTTTCACACGGTGTGTAGCATCGAAACTGCACTCCTTGGAGACGTTCTTGCCTCTGATAAGGTCACAGAATTTTAAAAGAAGCGACTGATTCTCCCATTTGTAATCGACTGTTCCGTATCCCAGATGAAGGGTGTTGGTAAAAGAGCCTACCTGAGGGAGCGCCTTTGTAGGTACCATTTCGAGAATGCTTTCTGTGCTGGATCCTGCTCCGAAAGTATTTGTAAAAGTGGCCGAGCCGCCGAGACTTACAGTCTGGCCATTCTGAAGCGTTTTTACGAGACTTCCGTCAAAACCGTCAATTATATCGTCCATCAAGTCAGAATCGCTCAAATCGACGGAAAACGTGCCGTACGGCGTTATTTTATACAGTCTTCCGTTAATTGCTATCGAAAGGTCGCAGTCCATCACTTCAGCAAGAGCCGGATCGAGGAGCAGATTCTCCGCAATCATCAGTTCGTACTCTTCTTCGGTCATTTCTTCAGAGTCGCCCCCTTTAGTCAGAGACAGTTCTTCTTTACGTTGCCTGATTGACTTGAAGCCATTCAGATTACCCGAAATCACAGATTTGGTAGAGCTAAGATTCTGTGTGATCAATGACGTGAAATAAGATTCAAATGCGTCATCGGACTGAAACTCGAGATGTCCGTCCACCACACAGATCTCACCAGCCGGAGCGGCATGCTCCGGAGCGGCAATCACTTCATCTTTTGCGCAGGAAACCAGCGCGAAAAGAGAGAATGCCGCAAGGACATTTAAGATTCGTTTCATAATACTTTTTGGTTTTGTTGACGCTAAAATAGCCCCGGGAACACATCCGGAAAGGACATTTGGTAAAATCGAGAGAATTTTTCTAAATTCGTAAACAGAAATTTTTTTTTAAGTATTACTATGAAAAGAACCTTATTACTGCTTTTAGCAATAACTGCCTCTCTGTCAATGTGGGCACAGCAAACCATCTCGCTGCCTCAACCTGACAAGACAGTCTCAACCACTCTGTTTACCACTCTTCAGAACAGACATTCAGACAGAGATTTTGCAACTACACCTGTCAGCGACGCCGTTTTGTCCCAGGTACTCTGGGCCGCAACAGGCGTAAACCGTCCTGACGGGAAACTGACCGTTCCGTCAGCCAACAACGTGAAGGATATTAATGTGTACGTATGCAGGCAAGACGGAGCCTACAAGTACATTCCGGCAAGTCACTCCCTCGTTAAAGTGACCGACAAGGATTTGAGAAAGATTATCACCAACACTCAGCCTGCGATTGCAGACGCGCCTGTATTGCTTGTACTCACAAGCGACATGAGCAAGATCAGATCCCGCTCCGAGTTGGTAAGCCACATTGATGCCGGCTATGTATCACAGAATATATGCCTGGTATGCGCCGCATTGAACCTGGGCACGGTACCGAGAATGCAGATGGAAAAGAACACTCTCAAAAGTGAACTTAAACTGAAAGATGACGAGATTCTTATTCTCAATCATCCTGTAGGTTACGTGAAGTGATTCAGTAGAATCTAGCGGTGTCTGACCTCGAGCTCCTTCTCTACGTCTTGTATTGAGCAACCTGTTGCTTCCAAAAGGACGAGAAGGTGATAAATGAGGTCAGACGCTTCGTATACAGACCTTTCCTTATTGCCGTTGACGGCTTCGATTATAAGTTCTGAAGCCTCCTCTCCCACCTTCTTGGCTATGGCTTTTACCCCTTTTACGAAGAGCTTGGTGGTGTACGACTTGTCGGGCATCTGCTCGTGTCTCTGAGCAATTATGCGTCCCAATTCTCTGATGAAACCTTCCGAGTCCGGAGTGTCGAAGCAGCTCTTTGTTCCCCTGTGACAGGTCGGCCCCATCGGTTCGGCTTGAACCAAAAGGGTGTCGTTATCGCAGTCAGGGTACAATGATTTGACAATCAGATAATTGCCACTGGTTTCACCTTTGGTCCAGAGGGCGCCTTTCCTGCGTGAAAAGAATGTCACTTTTCCTTCCTGAAGTGTCTTGTTGAAGGCTTCTTCATTCATATATCCCAGCATCAGCACTTTCAGGGTGGTTGCATCCTGGACAATTACCGGAAGAAGTCCATTACCATTCTTTACGAGATTGAAGTCACTGTATTTCATATTCTTACGTTTATATTTCTGGATAATAGAGCTCGCTTTAACTCGGGGATTGCGATCTGTCCGTAGTGGAAGACACTGGCAGCCAGAGCAGCGTCCGCCCGGCCTTCGGTAAGGACTTCCACGATATGGTCCAGAGTTCCCGCTCCGCCCGATGCAATTACCGGGATGGAAAGGATGTCAGCGAATTTTGCATATACGTCGCAAGCATATCCATTCCTGGTTCCATCGTGATTCATAGAGGTAAACAGAATTTCTCCCGCTCCTCTTTCCTGAGCCTCATAAGCCCATTTGAACACCTCTACGTCAGTCATTCTCGAGCCACCGTGAGTGGTCGCAAGCCACTGTTTTTCAACGCATATTCCGTCTATGGCGCACACCACGAACTGGCTGCCGTACTTGGAGGCGATTTCACTGATCAATTCAGGCCTTGCGATGGCGGCGCTGTTGATTGAGATCTTGTCTGCGCCGGCATCTAGCATTCTGGAGGCATCGTCCAGGGAAGAGATTCCACCGCCTACGGTAAAGGGGATGTTGATGCCCAGGGCAATCTTCTCCACCAGCTCCACGAAGGTCTTGCGTTCCTCTTTTGAAGCGTTTATATCGAGATACACCAGTTCGTCGGCTCCGTCTTCAGAGTATTTTATACCCATCTGGACAGGATCTCCCACATCTTTTATCCCTTCGAAGTTGATACCTTTCACAACCTTTCCATTCTTGACGTCCAGGCAAGGTATTATGCGTTTTGCGACCATTTTTTAATATCTTCTAAAGTAATGCGATTTTCATAAATTGCCTTCCCCACAATGACTCTCTGAAGCCCTTTTTCATCGAGTGCGACAATGTCTTTCATTGAGCTGATTCCTCCGCTTACCGTAAAGACTACCGACTCGAAACGTCGCTGCAACTGCTCGTAATAGAGAGCGTCGACGCCTTGCAGCATTCCGTCTCTGGAGATGTCCGTGCAGATGCACTGAGTCAGTCCCTCGGGGACAAACTTGTTCAGAATGTCATCCACGGTGATTGCGGTCCCCTCCTGCCATCCCTTTATGGCCAGATGGCCTTCACTTATGTCGGCTCCGAGAATGATTCTGTCCGGGCCATAAAGGAAGAGCCAATCCGAGAATTTCTCAGGATTAAGGACGGCCACGCTTCCGACAATAGCCTGTGAAACACCCGCATCTATGCAAGATTTCAAGGCTTTGTCACTTGATATGCCACCACCCCATTCTATCTCAATGTCAGTCCATTTCCGTATCTGTTCCATCACCTTCAGATTGACCGGTCTGGAAACTTTGGCCCCGTTCAGGTCAACCATGTGAATTCTCTTCACTCCACAGTCCTGGAAAGAGAGCACCATATCCAGAGGTGAGGCATTGTACACCTTTTTCTGAGAATAATCTCCTTTGGTGAGGCGTACGCAGCAGCCGTCTATTATATCTATGGCGGGAATTATCTGTATCATAAAGCGAGGAAGTTTTTAAGCACCAGTTCCCCTACGCTGCCGCTTTTTTCAGGGTGGAACTGTGTACCGTAGAAATTCTCATATTTGAGTGCGGCGCTGAACATGACTTTGCCGTGTCTGCAGGTAGCTATTGTGTCGGAACAAAGCTCAGGATAATATGAGTGAATGAAATACATATAGCTGGCAGCAGGGACATCCTTGAAGAGTTTTCCGTCCATGTTCAGAATGCTGTTCCATCCCATATGAGGCACTTTGGCATTCTCATCGACAGGAAATTTCCTTATATGGGTGTCAAATATGTCCATACATTTCACGTTTCCCTCTTCAGAATCCTTGCACATTATCTGCATTCCGATACAGATTCCCAGGACAGGCAGTCTGAGGGCCTTTATAACCGGCACCAGACCTTTGGCATTCAGATTCTCCATGGCGAATCCCGCAGCCCCCACACCGGGCAGTATCACGTGATCCGCGCTCTTGATTTCGGAAGGATCCGCTGTGAGAATGTACTTTGCCCCAAGTCTGTCGAGGGCATTCTTCACCGAACGCAGATTTCCTGAATTATAATCGATTATAGCTATCATAGCACTCCTTTCGTTGATGAGAGTTCGTATTTGAAAACGTCTCTGGCGATTGCCTGACGCAGACTTCTCGCGAACGCCTTGAAAACACTCTCTATGATGTGGTGATTATTCTCACCTTCCGATTTAACGTATATGTTACATTTTGCCGAATCAGAGAAAGACTTGAAGAAATGCCTGAACATTTCGGTTGGAACGTCTCCCACATATTCTCTGGTAAATGTAACGTCCCACACCAACTCGCTTCTTCCTCCGAAATCCAGCAGAACGATCGCCCTGCTTTCGTCCATCGGGAGGGCGAATCCGTAACGGGCAATGCCCCTCTTATCTCCCAAAGCCTTGCCAAAAGCCTCTCCAAGGGCTATTCCGATATCTTCAATGGTGTGGTGTTCATCCACTTCCAAATCTCCTTTGCAGGTAAGATTGAGGGAGAATCCACCGTGGCCGGGAAGCTGGCTGATCATATGATCCAGGAACTTCAGTCCGGTATCCACAACCGATTCTTCGTTGCCGTCAAGATCCAGGACTATGTTGATGTCGGTCTCTTTTGTCTTTCTTGAGATTTCCACTCTCCGGCTGGCACCTCTGATCCCTTTGACTGCATTCATCCAGCTGGCAGCCTCATCTTCGGGATCTATTCTGAAGAACTTTGCGCCGAGGTTTTCTGCAAGTTGTCTGTCACTCTCCCTGTCTCCTATCACGAAGCATGAAGCGAGGTCGTATTCTCCGGTCATATATTCAGTAAGCATTCCCGTACCCGGCTTGTAAGTAGGTGCGTTGTCTTCCGGGAAGTGATTGTCTATGAGAATGTTGTCAAATACGACTCCTTCTCCTTTGAGAATTGAGAGCATCTTATTCTGCACCGGATAAAAGGTCTCTTCCGGGAAAGAATCTGTGCCGAGACCGTCTTGATTCGACACCATCACGAACTCGTAACCGAGATCCGTCAACGATTTGAGACCGCTTATGGCTCCGGCCACAAATTCCATCTTTTCGAAAGAATCAATTTGCTCGTCGGCAGGTTCACGGAGAATTGTGCCGTCTCTATCTACAAAAATCGCCTTTTTCATACTTTGATTCATATTCTGAGAGTGATTTGATTAGCTTTTTATTCTCTTCAGGCAAGCCCACCGTTATTCTGAGGCAGTTATTGCAAAGGGTTGCCTTGGTTCTGTTCCTGACAATGATCCCGTCGTTCAGAAGGAAACCGTAAAGTCTGTCTGCATCATCCACCTTTACCAGAATGAAATTTGAGTCGCTCGGATAGACCTTCTTTACGAAAGAATAGCCTTCAAGAAGCTGCAGTATCGCCTTCCGCTCACTTACTATTGTCTTCACACGCTGCGAAATATCGTTGTCCAGCATTTCCAGCACTATCTTCTGGGTTGAACCGTTGATATTGTACGGGTATTTCACCATGGACATAAGCCGGATGACGTATTCTGAAGAATATGCCAGACCGAGCCTGAGGGCAGCCATTCCGTAGGCCTTGGAAAGTGTCTGGAGAATGACAAGATTCGGGAACTCATCCAGACGGGCTCTGAAGCTTGCCTCTTCGCTGAAGTCGTTGTAAGCCTCATCCAGAACTACGATTCCTTTGAAGCCTCGGATCAGTCTCTCAATGTCGGATGCCGGGAAGGAATTGCCGGTAGGATTGTTGGGCGAACAGATGAAAATGAGTTTCGTATTCTTGTCGGCTGCAGACAGAAGCCTCTCTACAGGGAGTGAAAAGTCTTCATTCAGAGGAACTTCCCTGACCTCTATATCGTTGATGTCCGCGCAAACCCTGTACATTCCGTAACTCGGGTCGATCGCCACGACATTGTCAACGCCGGGGTTGCAGAAAACTCTGAATACAAGGTCTATGGCTTCATCGCTGCCGTTTCCCACGAAGATTCTTTCCGGCACGATACCCTTTATTTCACTCAGACGTGCCTTCAAAGCCTTCTGGTGAGGATCGGGATAACGGTTGTAGCCGGTATCGTAAGGAGACTCGTTGGCATCCAGGAATACCCCTATATCACCTTTGTATTCATCTCTGGCCGTAGAATACGGAAGCAAAACCCTGATATTGGGTCTTACGAGGTTCTCTATCTCTTTATTTGTCATTGATTCTGATTTTTACGGCATTTGCGTGAGCCTGCAGCTTTTCCGCTTCCGCCATTGTGACAATAGTATCTGAAAGATTCTCCAGCCCCTCTTTGGAGATACACTGGATAGTCATTTTTCTCATATATGAATCTACGTTGACCCCGCTGAATGAACGGGCCCATCCTGACGTAGGGAGAGTGTGATTGGTTCCGGAAGCATAATCTCCGGCACTCTCAGGGGTATATTCTCCTACGAAAACACTCCCCGCCGCCGTTATTCTCTCAGCTATCGCCCAAGGATTGCGGGTATTGACGATAAGGTGCTCAGGAGCATAATAATCGGCAAATTCCACCATCTCTTTCTCATTTGAGAATACCAACATACTGCTCTTAGAAAGGGCTTTCAGGGCAAATTGAGAGCGAGGCAACACTTTTAACTGGCGTTCCAGTTCTTCCTCCACTTTCTCGGCAAACTCTTTTTCGCTGCATAAGAGCATTACCTGGCTGTCAGAGCCGTGTTCCGCCTGAGAAAGCAGGTCGGAAGCCACTACTCTCGGTGAAGCGCTAGCGTCAGCTATCACCATTACTTCAGAAGGACCGGCGGGCATGTCAATCGCCACGTTTTCATTGGAAACCATCTGTTTCGCAGTTGTAACAAACTGGTTACCCGGACCGAATATCTTATCCACCTTAGGAATTGACCCGGTGCCGTAGGCCATTGCAGCCACAGCCTGAGCTCCTCCCACTTTATAGACAGCATCCACGCCGCAGTAACGGGCTGCAAAGAGGACTTCGGCAGAGACTTTCCCGTTCTTTCCGGCAGGAGTGCACATTATGACCTTCGGGCAGCTGGCTATCTTAGCAGGAATAGCAAGCATCAGGACTGTAGAGAATAGACACGCCGTACCTCCGGGAACGTATATTCCCACCCTGTTGATCGGAACCGGTTTCTGAACGCACTGTACTCCCGGCGAAGTCTCGGTCTCGATGCGGGATGGAAGCTGCTTGCCGTGGAATTTCTTGATGTTGGATGAGGCATTTTCAATAGCCTTTTTCAGGGTGTCGCTTACCGCTTTTTCTGCCTCTTCAAACTCGGCTTCCGACACTTGCAAAGAGCTTAATGTCAGGCCGTCAATCTCCTGAGCAAGGGCGTACAAAGCCTTGTCTCCATTCTTTTTTACCCTTGATATAATGGTGTCCACAATCTCGTTGACCTCCCGGTTGTCGGAAGAAGGTCTGCGGCAGATAGCGTCCCAATTCTTTTTAGCCGGATTATTGTACAGTTTCATCTCGTTACGGTATGATTTTATCTACATTAAGTACCAGAATGCCCTCTGCGCCTATATTTTTCAGCTGGCGTATCTTATCCCAGAGATCGTCCTCATCCACAACTGAGTGCATTGAGCACCATCCTTCAGCTGCCAGAGGCATCACGGTAGGGCTTCGCATTGCCGGAAGAATCTTTATCGCCTCGTCCATCTTTGATTGAGGAATGTTCATCAGCAGATATTTCTTTCCACGGCTGACGATGGCGGAATCGAGTCGGAAGAGCATTTCATTGAGGGTTTCCTGCTGATCTGCCGTAAGGGAAGGATTTGCTATCAGGACTGCCTCAGAATAGACTATTGACTCCACCTCTTTCAGGCCGTTTGAGACCAGTGTGCCGCCTGAAGAAACCAGGTCGCATATAGCGTCTGCTATTCCGGCAGCCGGAGCTATTTCCACCGAGCCGGTGATTATCTCTATTTCAGCGTTTATATTGTTCGCTTTCAAGTATTTCTTGAGAATGTTGGGATAAGAGGTGGCTATTCTCTTTCCGTTAAAGAATTCAGGGCCGTTGTATTCTTCACCTTTAGGGATGGCCAGGCTGACTCTGCAAGTCCCGAAACCCAGTTTCTTCACGATATTGACAGGCAAACCTTTCTCTTCCACCTCATTCAACCCCACGATACCCAGAGCTGACGTACCGCTTGACACCACTTGAGGAATGTCATCATCCCGCATATAAAGCACCTCTATAGGGAAATTCGGGGCTTTTGACAAGAACTTTCTCTTGGAATCATCTACGGAGATGCCGATATCCGAGAGCAAAGCGAGGCTCTCCTCATTTAGACGACCTTTTGACTGAATTGCTATTCTTAACATAATCGATGTTTTTAAAAATAAAAAAGCTTGCTGGTTAACCGGCAAGCCACATATATAGTATCAACTCAATAACTACACAGCAAAGCTACCGGCTCTGAAAGAAACGGTGATGATGGCTGTGATGTATGTTATAAAGTCTCATTTCGCTGCAAATGTATAATGTTTTTTTTAATATGCAAAAAAAGGGATGACATTTCTGCCATCCCCTTTCAACACATATTACTGTTTAGTTCAGTTTCTTATATCCGTAAGCTGCAGTTTCACCAAGTTCAATCTCAATCTTCATGAGACGGTTGTACTTAGCGATACGGTCTGTACGGCTCAATGAACCGGTCTTGATCTGACCGCTGTTGGTTGCAACAGCTATATCGGCAATTGTAGTGTCCTCAGTTTCACCTGAACGGTGTGAGGTAACAGTTGTGTAACCGTGACGGTGAGCCATTTCGATAGCGTCGAGAGTCTCGGTAAGTGAACCGATCTGGTTAACTTTGATAAGAATTGAGTTGCCTGCTCCCATCTGGATACCTTTCTGGAGGTATTTGACGTTGGTTACGAAAAGGTCGTCACCAACCAGCTGGCATCTTGAACCGATAGCTTTGGTGAGCTTAACCCAGCCCTCCCAGTCATCCTCGCTGAGGCCGTCCTCGATTGAGTCGATAGGGTATTTGGTGATGAGTTGCTCAAGATATGCGATTTGCTCTTCAGAAGTAAGTTTCTTTCCGTTAGGATCTTTCTTCTTACCGTCTTTGAGCTGTTTGTAATCGTAGAAGAATTTGTTGCCCTCTTTGAAGCAGAATTCAGAAGCAGCGCAGTCCATAGCGATAGTAACGTCTTTGCCGGGAACGTAACCTGCATTCTCAATAGCTTTCATAATGCAGTCCAAAGCATCGTCAATACCGTCAAGCTTAGGAGCGAAACCACCTTCATCACCAACTGCTGTTGAAAGACCGCGGCCTTTCAGAACTTTTTGAAGAGCGTGGAACACTTCAGCACCGATGCGAACGGCTTCAGCCTCGTTCTTAGCGCCTACTGGGCGAATCATGAACTCCTGGAAAGCGATAGGAGCATCTGAGTGAGCGCCACCGTTGATGATGTTCATCATAGGAACAGGAAGAACGTAAGTGTTGGTACCGCCAAGGTAACGGTAAAGAGGAACTTGAAGCTCTGCAGCGGCAGCTTTTGCAACAGCGAGAGAAACGCCGAGAATAGCGTTTGCGCCGAGGTTGCTCTTTGTAGCTGTACCGTCAAGCTCAAGCATAGCTTTATC
Organism: Bacteroidales bacterium; assembly: GCA_017450655.1. GTDB lineage: Bacteria > Bacteroidota > Bacteroidia > Bacteroidales > UBA932 > Equibacterium. The sequence goes on from JAFSTD010000014.1 coordinate 13,852, forward strand.
GATAGCTCTTTGCTCTGTTGCGTCCATTCCGACAACAACAGGAGCGATTTTCTCATTGATATTCTCAACTGCTTTCAAAACGCCTTTTCCACCGTAGCGTTTAGGATCACCGTCGCGAAGCTCTAGAGCCTCGTTTTCACCTGTAGAAGCACCTGAAGGAACGGCAGCTGTACCTACAAAACCTGAGTCAAGAACAACTTCCGCCTCGATAGTCGGATTACCTCTTGAATCGAGGATTTCACGACCTGTAACTGATACGATTTGCATAATATTAATAAGATTTAGTTTGTTATTTCTCTATTGCGAATTGCGGCGCAAATTTAACAATTATGAGTGAATTATCAAGTTAAAATCATATACATATCATAATTAGAATCTGAGCCGCCACGACACGCAGAAACATCGTCAGAGGATACACTGTGGCATAGTTTACGGCGATGCGTCCGCTGCCGTACATCTGCTCCGAGAATGAGAGCAAAGCAGGGTCCGTTGTACCGCCGGCCAGCAGTCCGCAAATCTTGAAAAAGTCCATCTTCAGAGCATACCTTGCAATCAGAGCTATCACAAGCATAGGAAGCACCGTAATGATGAATCCGTAGAGCACCCAGATGTATCCTCCGTTGACAAGACTCTCTATAAACGTCTCTCCAGCACCTATTCCCACAGCAGCCATGAAGAGGGAGATTCCTATTTCCCTGATCATAAGATTTGCACTCAGCGCAGTATATGTAGTGATTCTAAGCTTCGGACCGAAATAACTCAGGAGAATTGCCACGATAAGGGAACCTCCTGCCAGGCCCAGCTTGAGAGGCTGAGGCATCGAAGAGACCCTGAGCGGAATGAGTCCGACCAGCACACCTAAGGCCATTCCGAAGAATATCGGGATCAAATTAGGCTTGGCGAGAGATTCAGGCTTGTTTCCGACAAGCTTGGCCAGCTGGTTGATACCCTCCTCAGATCCCACCACCTTTATGCTGTCACCCACTTGAAGAAGCAAGTCCGGCTCAGCCTGCAACTCTATACCTGCACGCAGGACTCTCGTAACCGTGACGCTGTATTTCTTTCGGACGTCAAGACTGCGCAAGCTCTTGCCTGTAATCGCCGATTTGGTGACTGACAGCCTCCTGGATACCAGATTAGTGTCGGAACGCTGCCACTGGGACATATCCATGGGATATTCCTCTCCGAAAACAATCTTTACGTTGTCTCTGTACTGAAGGTTGGTTACTATCAGAAGCAAGTCGCCTTCCTGCAGCACGAAATCGGACTCGGGGAATGAGACTACATTGTCCCGCATAACTCTGGAAACCACGAATTTGTCTGCAATCATATCAGATGTCAATTGCCCGAGCGTTCTGCCGAAAATGGCTGGATTCTCCACCTTGCAGGCTATTCTGAGCAGATTCTCTTCGTTTTCATTCTTGGAGGCAAGCTGCTTCTCCGCCTTCAGGTCAATCTTGAAGATGGCTTTGCAGAGAATCAGGAGAAAGATTGCTCCGAGAACTCCGAGCGGATAAGCCACTGCGTATGCTGAAGCAATGCCGCTAACTGCGTCTGTAGCCTCCTCCAAAGAGCCTCCGGCTGCTATAGTCGCGTCCGAAAGGGTTTGCTGGGCAGCTCCAAGTCCAGGAGTGTTCGTAACGGCGCCGGACATTACACCGGTCATCGTTACAAGGCTTTCACCCGTTATAACGTGGATCAGCAATGCAGTCAGGACGGCCAGCAGCACAAGCCCTATCGAGAGCATGTTCATCGGCAGCCCCTCTTTCTTGAAAGCGCTGAAAAAGCCGGGACCTACTTGAAGTCCTATCGCAAATACAAAGAGAATAAGGCCGAAATCCTTTATAAACGAGAGCATCGTCGGATCAATTCTCAAGCCCAAATGGCTCAATATGATTCCCACGAAAAGAATCCACGTTGTTCCAAGTGAAATACCTTTGACCTTTATTCTTCCCAGATACAATCCTGAGGCCACTACAAGGGCTAAAATCAGAATTGCGCTTGCCGTTCCTCCCTGTGTAAAAATCTTCATCATAGCGCCGCAAATTTAGCCATTTTCCGGGGATTATCCTCTAAAAAAAAGAAAAGGTCAGCCCCCCTTTTATCCATATTCCGGGCTGCGGAACGTTGCCATGGTCGAAGTACTTGCAGTTCAGCAGGTTCTCTGCAGAGAAATATATTCTGAAATTGCCTATAGGGTAAGAAACCTTTGCATCCAGCAGAGAATACGGGGAGAATGAAACGATATTGCCGGTATCAACACCGTCTTTGTAAAGGCGATAACTTCCGACCCTGTCGTGCCATCTGTAGGAGAGATTCAAAGAAAGTTTTTTCCAAAGAATGAAATCAGCCTGTATGACCGCTTTGTTACGGAGATACTCCAGGGCATAATACGACTCATACCCCTCCAGAGCGGCTTTACTCTGGTCTATGTGGCTGAAACAAACGTCTATGTCTCTGACGGGGAAATACTCATTTCCCGTGATGATTCCGGGCTCTATGTGCAGCGTAAACTCCTCTCCTACGGAGTTCAATACTGCGTGATTGACGGAAGTCCACGGTGCGTCCGGGACGGAAGTGTCCTTGATCCAGTCTATCAGATTGGTGCCGTGGTGGTAATAGACTGAAGCGATGGCTCTTATTCCGGCCTTCATATACTTGAGTCCGACCTCGACGGACTGCATTTTCTCAGCTTTCAGATTCTTGTCGGCCTGATGCCCTCCTACTGAGTAGTACAACTCCGTGAACGTAGGCATTCTCAGTGAAGAATTGTACGATGCATACAGCTTCCATGCATTTGATATTCTGACACTTGCATCCACGCCCGGATAAATTCTCATTCTGTCATCATTGCCGGTATTCTTGGCTGCGACGATGCCGGCGGAGAATGTAAACCTTTGGAGAGTGACATTGTGCTCCAGATAGAAGTTCATATCGGTACGGTTCAGCCCTTTTTTATACTGTGCGTCAGATCCCTTGACCGGTATTGGAGAAGGAAGAGGCTCGCCCAGGTTCGTACTTACAATATTCTCATTTCTCAGTTCCGCCCCGAAAGCGGTTCTGCCAATCTTCGTCTCAAACCATCCCCCGGCATTGACTCCGGCGACGTTCATATTGTGGTAGTTGAACGGATATTTCTCCGGAGCATTTCTGAAGAGCTCAAATCGGTCCTGAGAATGGTTCCAGTAGAGAGAGGATTTCAGATGGAGTTTGGAATACGACTCAAAACTGAGCGCCGTAAAGGTTTTGAAGGTGTGCTCAAACTGGTCGTCATATTTGGGACTGTAGAATGTATTTGAGCCAAAATCGCGCGCTGAAGCACCGACCTGCCAATTCAGTCCGAAAGAATCAGCGGTATAGGAGCCTTGATAAAACAGTTTCTTAGCTGAGAGGTCCGTGTTGGGTGTACCGTTTCTGCTGAGAGTATAACCATCTGACCTTAAATAATTTGCAGAGACAGCATTGACCGTGCGGTTCTTTACGAGATGTCC
>JAFSTD010000015.1 GCA_017450655.1 Bacteroidales bacterium
GGCTGTCACTACCAACGAGGAGCTGGTAATTGCCACTGACACAATGAATATCGTAAAAAAACAATAATAGCTATGATTACAACTTTTGAACAAATCTTCGAAGAACTGAGAAGTAAATCAAAAAAGAGATTGGTTGCAGCGTGGGGCGTGGATGACCACACCATCACAGCCGCTTCTAAAGCTGTAGAACTGGGCCTTGTAGAGGCCACTCTCGTAGGTGACGAGGATATGATCACCAAAGTCTGCGAAGCTGAGAAAATCAACAAATCGATTTTCAAGATCGTTGACAATAAGGACGAACTGAGCGCAATCGCCCAGGCTATCGACCTGATCAATGCCGGCGTTGGCGACATCCTTATGAAAGGTCTTTGCAGCACTGACAAGTATATGCGCGGCATTCTCAACAAAGAGCGCGGACTTCTTCCTCCTAAAGCGGTCCTCAGCCACGTGAGCGTACTTCAAAACCCTAATTATCACAAACTTATCATCCTCGGTGACATGGCCGTAATCCCTGCTCCGGATCTGAAGCAGAAAGAGGCTATTGCAAAGTACCTCATCTCGACAGCCAAAGCTTTCGGAATCACTACACCTAAGGTAGCTTTCGTAGCCGCAACTGAGCAGATGCTGGCAGGAATGCAAGCTTGCGTAGATGCAGCTCTCCTCGCTAAAATGTGCGACCGCGGACAGATTAAAGGGTGCATAGGTGACGGTCCTCTGGCTCTTGACGTTGCCTTGAACAAAGAGGCTGCAGAAATCAAGAAGCTCACAAGCCCGGTTGCAGGTGACGCTGACTGCCTTGTATTCCCTAACATCGAGAGTGCAAACGTATTCTACAAGTCCAACTCACAATTGATGACAGGCGTGCTTCAGGCAGCTATCGTAGCGGGCGCCAAAGTTCCTTGCGTACTGAGCAGCCGCGCTGACAGCATCCAGACCAAGTTGAATTCAATAGCTCTTGCAGCATTGACAGCCAAATAGTTTTTACTGACCCATATGATTCCAACCGAATTAGGGACGGAGAAGGTCAGCAAGCTTCTCAAGCAATATGCGATGCCGGCGATCATAGCAATGACCGCCACATCGCTTTATAATATGGTGGACAGTATATTCATCGGACAGGGAGTGGGTCCTCTGGCGATATCAGGCCTCGCGGTAACCTTCCCTCTGATGAACCTGTCAGCCGCTTTCGGCACCCTTGTCGGTGTCGGAGCCGCCACCCTTATATCCATGTTGCTTGGACAGAAGAATTACAAGCTTGCCAACCGGGTGCTGGGCAACGTGGTGATGCTGAACGTGGCAATCGGAGCGGTGGTCACGATTCTCGCCCTCTCTTTCCTGGACCCTATCCTGTATTTCTTCGGAGCGAGTGATGCGACAATCTCGTATGCGAGGGATTACATGATCATCATTATGGGTTTCAATATCATATCGCACCTCTATTTCGGACTGAACGGAGTAATCAGATCTTCCGGACACCCGAAGCTTGCAATGATGGCTACGGTGCTGGCAGTTACCGTGAACGCCATTCTGGACCCTCTCTTCATCTTCGTACTCAAGATGGGAATCCAGGGAGCGGCAGTCGCTACCATTCTGGCGCAGACGGTTGCCCTTGTATGGGTCTGCAAGATCCTCTCCAACAAAGAGGAGGTGCTGCACTTCTCAAAGGAGATTTTCAAATTTGATTTCAGAATCGCGCAGCGGTCCCTCGCAATCGGTCTGTCTCCGTTTCTCATGAACGTGGCAGCCTGCTTCGTCGTCATCCTTATCAACAATCAGTTGAAGCGTTACGGAGGCGACCTCGCAATCGGGGCATACGGTATCGTGAACAGAATCTCATTCCTGTTCATCATGATCAATATGGGATTCACGCAGGGAATGCAGCCGATAGCCGGTTACAACTACGGTGCTAAGCAGTACGACAGGGTTAAGCAGGTTCTAAGGCTTGCCATAATCTGCGCAACAGTCTGCACCACCGTCGGTTTTCTCTGCGGAGAATTGATACCGAACACCCTGGTATCGCTCTTTACCCGCGATGCTGAGTTGCGGTCACTTGCAGCCCACGCTCTCAGGATTGTGGTGAGTTCATTCTGGATTCTGGGATTCCAGATAGTAATCTCCAATTTCTTCCAATGTATCGGTCACGCTCAGAAGGCAATAGCCCTGTCTCTATCCCGTCAGCTATTGTTTTTGGTGCCGTTTTTACTTACATTTCCATCGTTCTGGGGAATCGAGGGAGTATGGTGGAGCATGCCAGCTTCTGACATAATCGCCGCACTCCTTGCCCTGATAATGATAACCAACCTGATGAAAACTTTCGGCAAGGAAGGCTCGCCGGAAGAGAAAGTCCTTTAAAAGAAACAGCTATGAAAAAGAATGTTATCGTAACAATAGGTCGTAGCATCGGTGCGGGTGGTCTTGAGGTGGCAAAGAAGTTGTCGGACAGAATCTCGGTCGAGATGTTTGACAGAGAATTGATCCTTCTGGCAGCAAAAGAGAGCGGCATAGACCTTTCCTTTCTTGAGAATAATGACGAGAAACCTGCGTCAAAAGGGAAATTCTTCCGCTTCTTCGGAGCAAAGAATTCTCCGTACGGAAACGACATGAACGGAGGCTACTCCAACAATATCCTCTCTGACGACAGACTTTTCGGAATACAGAGCGACGTAATGCTGGAGATCGCTTCAAAGAAGTCTTGCATCTTCGTGGGAAGGTGCGCCGACTATATTCTCCGGGACTGTCCCAACCTGTTCTCAGTATTTATTCAGGCTGACCTAGAAGACAGAATCGCCCGCATTTCGCAAAATCGCGGGATTACCCCGGAAGAGGCTGAGAAATTCATAGAGAAGGCGGAGCGTCGCCGCAGAGAGTACTACAACTACTATACTTTCAAGCAGTGGGGCGACAGCGCAAGCTATGACCTGTGCCTTTCCACTACCTGCTTCGGAGTAGACGGCTGCGTCGATATGATCATCGACGGACTTACCAAAAAAGGTCTGATCTAGGAATTATTCCTCGCCGGCAGCTTTGAGACGCTCGGCATTCTCGGCAATCTGCAGTTTGTCGATAACCTCTTGAATATCACCATCCATGAACACCGGCAGGTTGTACATTGTATAGCCGATGCGGTGATCCGTCATGCGTGACTGAGGATAGTTGTAGGTACGGATCTTAGCGGAACGGTCACCTGTAGAAACCATTGTCTTACGCTTTGAGACCACTTCCGACAGATATTTCTCATACTCAAGATTGTAGAGGCGGGTACGGAGCTCGGCCATGGCCTTGTCGAGGTTCTTGAGCTGTGAACGCTCGTCCTGGCACTGTACCACGATGCCCGTAGGAATGTGAGTCAGGCGGATAGCAGAATAGGTCGTGTTGACGCCCTGTCCGCCGGGACCGCTTGCGCAGAATGTATCCTTGCGGATGTCGGCAGGGTTGAGCTCGACGTCAAACTCGTCGGCCTCCGGAAGCACCACCACCGATGCAGCCGAAGTGTGCACGCGGCCTTGTGTCTCCTTCTGAGGAACGCGCTGAACGCGGTGCAC
>JAFSTD010000016.1 GCA_017450655.1 Bacteroidales bacterium
CTGATTCTTCTCGCCCTGAGATGTGAGGGGACCAGCAAGATCAATGCAATCGAGAGGCTTAAGAATAAGGAGAGCAACCGCGCAGCGACTTTTGTAGAGGAATTACGCAAGCTCGGTGCCGACATCACGGTGGACAAGAACACCATTGCGGTAAAGGGTTCCTTCAACAACAGACTGCACGGAGCAAAAGTCTCTTCTCACGGAGACCACCGGCTCGCCCTTGCCCTGAAAGTGGCCCAACTGATAGCCGACGGCCCCGTCGAGATAGATGATACTCAGTGCATCAGCAAATCCTGGCCCGACTTTAATCTTGAAGTTTAACTGTTTGGAGATTTCAAAAATCTTCATACCTTTGCAATCCATTTAAGCCCAGATGGCGGAATTGGTAGACGCGCTGGTCTCAAACACCAGTGGGGTAAAACCTGTGCCGGTTCGATCCCGGCTCTGGGTACGAAAAAGAGGTGAACATTCTTCACCTCTTTTTTGTATCTTTGGCGACGTTTTTAAAAATCATACGATGCTTAAAGGTATTTTAACTATTGTACTTCTCATTATTGCAAACTGCTTTATGGTTGTGGCATGGTACGGCCACTTAAAATTGGGGATTGACAATTGGCTCCCGTCCTGGGGTTTGGTCGGAATTATCGTTATCAGCTGGCTTATCGCCCTCCCCGAGTATTTTGCTCAGGTCCCGGCAAACAGAATCGGGTTTCAGGAAACAGGAGGTCCGTTCTCTCTGATGCAGTTGAAAGTAATTCAGGAAGTGATATCTCTGGCGGTTTTCGTTATTTTTTCAACGTTCATTTTCAAGACAGGTGCACTGAAATGGCAGCATTTCTGCGCTCTTATATGCCTTGTACTGGCCGTATTCTTCGTGTTTAAAGATTAATCACGAAGTTTTTTTTATTTTCAGTACTTTGCGATACAATGTATTAAAGAATATTTTATATTTGCATCAACAAACTATTCTGTAACTATGAAAAAGACTATTAACGTAAGCTTGGGCGGACGCGACTACACAATTGACGAGGACGCATTCGTAGCTCTGAGCAACTACCTTGACAATTATCGCGCTCAAATCAAGAATGACTATCAACCTAATGAGGTAATGGATGAACTGGAAGCCGGTATCGCAGATCACTTCGACAAAGCGCTTGCTTCCGGGAAAAAGGTGATTGATCTCCAGACAGTTACATCTACCATATCCACAATAGGATTCCCTGAAGGCTCCCACAAAGACTCATTCTCATACGGTGACACCTACACCGCACAGACAGGCCCACGCAAATTTTTCAGAGACAAGAAAAACGGCGCCATTGGCGGAGTATGCGCAGGTATGGCCGCTTATTTCAATCTCGACATTCTCCTTGTCAGACTTATCTTCATCATTCTGCTCTTGGGAGCAAGTGTCGGATTCTGGCTGTACATCATTCTCTGGATTATAGTTCCAAAAGCGGAGACTCCTACCCAAAGATGCCAGATGCGAGGATGGGCGACCACCCCGGAGAATCTCGAAAGAGTAACTAAAGAATAATCATGGAAATCATCACGTCAACAGCAGAAAACGTTCGCTCGCAGATGAGAAAAGGCGTGCTGGAGTATTGCATTCTCAGCATACTCAACAAGCAGGATGCCTACGCCTCATCCATAATCAACACTCTGAAAGAGGCTGACATGATGGTTGTGGAAGGGACGGTGTACCCTCTTCTGATAAGGCAGAAAAATCAGGGCCTGCTTACCTACCGATGGGAAGAATCTCCACAAGGGCCACCTCGCAAATACTATCAAATCACCGAAAAGGGGAGAAACCAACTCAGAGAAATGGATGCCGCATGGGATGATATCATCACCTCAGTTTCAAAAATCAAAAAAGGAAATTAGCGGTTACAATTTCAGAACTGCCATGAATGCGCTTTGAGGGACCTCAACGTTTCCTACCTGGCGCATTCTCTTTTTACCTTTCTTCTGTTTCTCCAGAAGCTTGCGTTTACGGGTAATGTCACCCCCGTAGCATTTTGCAGTCACGTCTTTGCGCACGGCCTTGACGGTCTCCCGGGCAATGATCTTTGCTCCGATGGCAGCCTGGATGGCAATCTCGAACTGCTGGCGGGGGATCAGTTCTTTAAGCTTCTCGCACATTCTGCGGCCGAAATCGTATGCGTGATCACGGTATATCAAACTGCTGAGAGCATCTACCTGCTCCCCGTTCAGGAGAATATCCAGCTTGACCAGTTCCGACTTTTTATAACCGATAATGTGATAATCAAAGGAGGCGTATCC
>JAFSTD010000017.1 GCA_017450655.1 Bacteroidales bacterium
ATAAAACATTCCAATCTGAGCCCTTAACGAAAGCTGCAATAGCAGATTTACTGAGCCAAGAAGGTGATTCGTCTCAGAGCGTTGAAATTGTAGACAATAGCCAAGGCGGGGCTGTCGCGAGGACGTCTGCAAGCAATGCAAATAATTTACTTACCGCTATTATATCAAAAGCTGCTATCGAAAGCGGAGAAAGTGGATTTAACCCGGCGGAAGAACCTACAGACGGCAAAACTCTCGATAATTCTATGACACTATACTTAAATGTGTCCACTGAAGAAAAAACGGAGACATCTACCGTATATGAGATTTCTCTGAGCGCGACGCTGGTTTCTACTCTTACAGACAGCACTGGAAATCTGCTTCAGTCTTCGACTACGCAGATGTCCTCCTCCGATATCGATAACTCTGGAGCCATCAGTGAGTTGATCGTGGCAGAACTTAACGTTGGCAAAAACCTTAGAAATGTGTCCGTAACTCACAATACAGAACCGATGGTGAGGCTCACTTCTGAGAGCAGCGCTGCCGCCGAAGGATTCTTGTACGATATTGACACCGGAATCCTTGTTATTAAGACAAAATCTTTCTCCCCGTTTACGGTTCATTACGATCAGTATGAGCAAGTTTTCGAACCGGCCTTTCCGAATACCGAAAAATATATGTACAGAATCGGAAATGAGAATCCTGTGAAGCTGAGCAGCTTGTTCGTCGAGAAAGCCGAGAATAAGGTTTTAGATGATTCTGCGGTTAAGGTTGTAATTGAGCGAATCTCAGGAGCCTCAGTTGGTGGTACATACACTAAGGCATCCACATGGGAAGCGGGCACGGTTAAATTTGAAAACACCGGTGTTGTATCAGTTACTATCGACTATGAAAACCAGCCAGAAACACTGTTTTTGGAGGTTGTCGACGCATATAATATTACGAGTTATAGCGAACTTAGCAACCGGACGAGTGTCCTGCTCAACGATATTGTTATGGCTAACAATGGTAATTACTATTTGTCTAACTCAACGTTATATGGCAATGGCTTTACCTTTGACGTAACAAAGGGCTTAACCAAGCATAATAATAAACCCAATATTTCTAACAATTATGTGATTGGACTCGCTAACTCAAACCTGGATAACATAGTCGTGAAGGGTGCGGTTTATCCCGAGTATGGTTACCTAGTGAGTCAAGAATTCAATAATCCCACTGTTTTGGCGTCAAGCGGTGAATGCGTTATTTCAAACTCCTATATTTCAAATTGTGCTTCTCCGATTCGCATCGCTGGAGCGAGATTGACCGTTTCTAATTCGACTTTAAAGGGCGGAAACTACGCGAATATTGATCTACGCAGCGGCAAATTATTTTTGAATGATGTTACAACCATCAATCAGGCTGACATGAACGACAAGGCGACAGATGGGTCTGATGTCGTTGGACTTGGTATTGTAACGTGGTATGAAAATGTGACGGATGCCGAAATCACCGTGAATGGCCTGACTCAATACAACTACGTATCCTCGAACGACGTTGATGCCCTAAGAAATATGTACACCAGGGACTTTGGCGAAGCTATGCTTGGGGAGACCTTCAGTGATTATATTTATACGGATGCAAAAGGCGTAAAATGGGTCAATACCGGCATCTTGTCGACAAATGCGAAGGATTTCAGCGCTGATAATTTAAAAGCAAATATTGATGGGTATCAGGGGCTGTCTGGATTCACATACAGAAATAACGAAGGGTATTTATATACTAAACTTGCCGGGACACCGAGAACAAGTTCAGACACCTATTCTTCAAATACGCAGCAGAACATTCCTCCGACCTTTAAGGTGATTCTTTCAGATGAAAAACCGGATTCGGAGAGCGGGCAATATTATGATCGCGAATTGGGGAAGGTAAAAGTCTTCTTCAACAAAGGCGATATCTACGGCTTCTCAACTGACAATATTGTTGATGTGAAAGCGAAGTACACAGATCAAGAGCTTTCGTGTATGGCTGTGATCAACAGAATAAATGGGGAAACGCTCCAGGCAAATGCTGATGGGACATATTCTTTTGAAGATAGCGGAGAATACTCTATTGTTTATTCTGTTGCTGATTCCCAGTTCTATGGCACGGACGGAACAGCAACAGACACATCCAGGACGTACATCTATCAGATTCCTTTGACCGTAACAGCCATCCTGCCGCAGCAAGATGCGGAGATTATCGGTGAAACAAACTTTACGGGAATGGCAAAATGCCTCTATGTTAACAGTTCTTCAGATTTCAACTACTGTTTTGACATTTTAGAGGGGATCACAATTAAGGATTACGATAACGAAAACAATGAAGAGACTGTTTTGAGTGCAGGCAATAAGAGCGAGTTCTTAAAAACAATTATTGAAACTGAGGTTAATTATTATGGTGATAATGTCTATACCGATGGGTCTGTGATTAGATTAGTCCTTACAAATAATCGCTCGCTGTCGATCTACCTATCGAAACTCGAACTTGAATCGTACCCCGGTAAAAAGGGTGCTGGGTTGTCGACAGATGGTGACGCTACTACGCTTTATTATGGTGGGACGGGCGCAATAGCTGGAAGTAATGGAATTGACCATGATGCCGATGGTTCCTTTAAAGCAACGATTCAAAGGTTTGTGTTTAAAGGTTATAGTGGAAAAGAGATAACGTTCAACGCCAACTATAATATCACTGGATCGCATTCGAACATAAGTAAAGATACCTTCTACGAAATCAATGCGAGGGAAACTGGAGTTGTTGCAAATAAAAATGCAGAAGTGTACGCATACAATAGTGGCTGCTTCTCCTCCGGCACTCTGATTTCCCTCGCCGATGGCGTGCAGAAGCCCATCGAGTGTATTACCTCATCTGATCGCATCCTCGCCTGGGACTTCTTCACCGGCAAGTATACTGCGCAGCCGGTTGCGCTCCTTGTTGATCACGGCGAAGCGGAGTATCAGGTTGCAAACCTGAAGTTCTCGGACGGTACGGTTCTGAAGCTGATCGGTGAGCACGGCGTGTTCGATTATGATCTCAACCGTTTCGCCTACATTACTCCCGAGAACTGCATGGACTATGTGGGGCATCACTTTGCTCGCCAGACTGCGGGCACCGGTTACGCGCTCAGCACGCTGAAATCCGCGTGGGTCACGAATGAGGTGACGACAGCGTACTCTATCACCAGCGCTGAAACGATGAACGCGTTTGCATCCGGCCTCCTGACTGTGGCGCCTCCTGAAGACTTCTACAACTGGGTCAAGATGGATGGCAAGCTGCGCTACGACAGCACCCAGTTTGCAAAGGATGTTGAGACGTACGGGCTCTATGATTACAGTGTTTTTGCAGACTATGTGACCTACGAGCAGTTCCTTGCGTTCAACGGCGCGTATCTAAAGATACCGGTCGAAAAGGGCCTCTTTACACTGGATTACGTCCTCGGTCTGATTGCTGAGTACGGCCAGTTCATGAAGTGAAGAGCGTAACCGGATAAAATCCAACAATTGCATTCCTTTCTGAAATGGAGCCTCGGCAGCTGGTCACTGCCGGGGCTCCAAGCATCTGGGTCAAAAAAACTGTAAATTTTCAAAAATTATGGAGGAAAAACCCCAACTGAGACGCTTATTGAGACGCTTGTGTGATATAGTAGTTCCACATCCAGAAGAAGGGGATCGACCCAACCCGTACGGGTTGGCGTGTTTTGTAAAACAAAACACGAGGAATGTTCCCCTCATTCGGGGAAAAACAAAATATTTTCAGAAAGGACGGCAAAAAACATGAAAAGTAAGCACTTCAAATCCCGGCACGCACTGCTCATGAGCCTCACGTCTCTCATGCTGTGCGTATCCATGCTGTTCGGCGCTACGTTCGCGTGGTTCACGGACAGTGTGACCAGTGGCGTGAACCGCATTGTCTCCGGTAACTTGGACGTAGAACTGTATCACACGAACAATGAAACTGCCGACGCAAAGGTCGACGGCACCACCAAACTGTTCAACGCAGCTGCCGATAACAACGGCAAGCTGTGGGAGCCGGGCGCGGTAGCCTATGAGACCTTCCGCGTTGCAAACGAGGGCAGCCTGGCGCTCAAGTATCAGCTCTCCCTGGTCAACGGTGGAAACAACACCGTTGCAAACACAAGCAACTCTCTGCTCGATGTCCTCAGAGTTGGCATTGTTGACGGCTCTGTTGCGGCCGGCACAAGCCGTGATGCAGTGGTCAACAGCGTCGGCGCTGCAAATTGGACGACGCTCGGCGCCTTTATCGGCGACACGGCGAAGACCTCCGGCAACCTTGACCCCCAGGGTGGCACGACCTCCGAGAAGACCTTTACGGTCGTTCTGTATTGGCCCTCTGACACGGATGCCCTCAGTGCGCTGACCGCTCCTGCCACGGACAATGATTACAACCTGAACAACGGCAAGACTGCCAGCGATGGCAGCAAGGAGCTGTACGTCAATCTCGGTGTGTATCTGCTTGCGGGCCAGTATGAGCAGGAGCTTGACAGCTTCGACAATACTTACGACAAGACTTCCGATTACCCCGCTATCACGGGCATGGTGAGCACCGCTTCCTCTAACGAAGTCGCGCTGGCTAAGAGCGGAGACAGTGAGCCGAACACCGCGACGGTGAGTACGACTGCGACTCCGTTGGGCAGCGGCAGCACAACCGTTAAGTTCACGGAGAACGGCATCAATAGCGCTCTTGCGGCAGAGACCGCGACCACCGAAGGCAATACCATCGACAAGACGGTGAAGCTGGAGACCACTACTACCGACGTCCTGGCGTCTTCCTCGAACTATCAGGTTCTTGCGGCGTCCGGCACGGATGAAGCCTCGATGCCCGTAGCGAGCATTGATCTCACGCTCAAGGTCACAAAGACTGAGAAAAACAGCAGTGGTCAGATTGTCGGTACGCCCACAACGAGCACCGTTTCCGAAGGCTTCACCGCTGAGGTGGAGACTTATATCGCAAAGGGTCTCAGCTATCCTGTGACGATCAAGTACGGTGACAACGAGACCTGGACGGCGACGGATGCGGATTCGCCTGCCTCTGCTACCACTGCGGCTTATGACGCGCAGACCGGTAAGCTGACCTTCGTTACCAGCCACTTCTCTGATTATGTGGTTTACAGCCCCTCTGCTGTCCTCAACGCCACGACCAACACCGGTTATGCCACGCTGAAGGACGCATTTGATGCAGCTGCGACTGGCGAAACCATCGTGCTGCTGAAGGATGTGGCGCAGGACGATGGCGTGAAGTTTGACAGGGATGGCGTCACGGCCAAACTCAATCTG
>JAFSTD010000018.1 GCA_017450655.1 Bacteroidales bacterium
CAGACATTTGCTTTTCTCGTAGAACCTGCACTCTTTGCAATTAGCCATGGCCTTTTCCACCTCTTGTAGTTCGATTCTACTCCCGTTTTCTCGGAACACAAAGGGAACCGTTCAATATATCGGCCACTTCCCTGCTTCAGCTATTCTCTTCTTGATTATTCTGAGGTTCCGAGAACACTTGGAATCGAGACACCGGATATTGTATTTATCTACAAAGAACGGCTTGACCATATCTGCCTTGCACACCCATGTGATATCCTCGCTCGGCAAATCCATCCTCCGGAGATTGTAGATTTCATAAAGAGTCTCAGACTCGGCATCCCAATCATACCCAGGTCTAGCTAGAAAACCAATTTGATATCCATTCCCATATTTCCAAGGAATCCAATACTTCACCACCTCAAATTCATTGAACAACTTTGGCTCACCCAAATATGAATGAGAGAAATACCGATGCCATTTAAGGCTGGGGAATGTATTCTTTACAAATGCTTCAGTACTGGGACGTATATCATCATATCTCCTAAGGTCCTCTGACAACATACGACTTACAGCCTTTTCATCAGTATTCGGCAGGTACTCAACAAGTCTCTTGAAGAAAGAGGATGCGGCATATCTTGAGCCGACCTGACTCAGGATCACATCTGTGATCTGCCAGAGATTCCATTCAGGTAGGTGTTCCAGATAATAGTCTCTGAACACCTTTGACCTTATTCTCTTAATTATGTCTCTAAGCAACTCTTCCATGCCGCATCCTCCATTGTAAAGGAAAATTACTACGAACAACTGCAGAATAATAACAAAGCGTCCGCAAAATGAGAACGCTTTTGCATTATTCTTCTTTTATCAGCAGAGATTCACTGGTAAACTCGATACTTGGAGAGAGAAAATGAGAAACAATGATGTGTCAGATGATCTGAAAAACAGCGTATCCGGCAAATCTGTTTTCATTCTCCATAGAACAAGGATAAATATTCAAAGACAAATACACACGCTTTTCTTTCAAATCAGTCTGAATGATGATGAAAAGATGCTGTCTGCCCTTCTCTCCAGACTCTGACGTCAAAGATCGTTTTCAGCCATGTTTGATTGTGAGCCACGTCAGATCTTGATCTCCACGCGGGTCTTTCCGTCTGCCCTATTCACTTCGACCAGGTTCCAGGAGCCGTTTTCCCTTTTGTACTGCTTGAGCGCCCTGACCAACTCCGCTGCAACGGGCGCATACTGCCTGGCCTCTTCCGGCAGGAAGCGCCAGATGAAACGCCACCTGACGATTCCGATCGGAACGGGAAGAAAGAGTCTGAACTGCTTGTCCGTGTCTTCCCTGGGAGCTATGACCCTGATTCTCATTCGACGACAACCCTCACGTGGTCTCCGTCTGCCGAATCTACGGTGACGATCTCGCCCAGAAGACCCTGCTCGATCAGGGAATAGACCTGTTTCCAATCGATAGAGGAAATGGCGTCGGCCATCTTTCCGTTGCCGTTCACGCTGATTGCCGGAGCCGACGCACCCGCATCGAGTGCGATCTTCACTATCTGAAGAGGAAGATTGACGCGCACCTTGTCGCCTTCCTTAGAATCGACAATCACCCTGAGCATGAGCTTGGAGAAATCCTTCTGCACGATTTCCGGCTCAAACTTGGCGGGAACCGGGTTCTCCTTCCCCAGAAGCTCGTCGGTGGTGACTCCAAGTATGTCCCCCAGGTTCAGGAGAATGCCCACGTCGGGCATGTTGATGTCGTTTTCCCATTTGGATACCGCCTGCGAGCTGACATTCACCTTGTTCGCAATGTCATCCTGCGTAAATCCCTTTGCTTTTCTGAATCTTGCAAATCTCTGTCCGAAAGTCTCTGTCATTTCCGAACCTCCTGACTCAAAGCTACCCCTGAAACGACGGGAAAGTGAACGTACCGTCGGTTGGTTTTATCATACCATCGGTTGTATATCCGCTCAACCTGGAGTTGAATCGGGCTTTTTCCGGCATTTACCTCGTTTTTTCACGACCACCTCAGCGTCCTCGACGACCTCAACCATTGAAAAACCGACTTCTGGCATTTATCCTGTACCCATGAAGAAAAAACTCATTTTTTTGGCAATCATGGTCCTTGCGGTCCTGTGTCTTGCAGGATGCAGCATCAGATACGCTTCCCATTACAGTGCGCTGATGCTCGTGACGACCAATACATCCTCCCATGCGAGGATAAACTTCTCCAGCTTCGACGGCACCAAGTCCTTCAGACTCAACTGCAAGACACCCGGGACCCTGCTCTCGTACTCGGGGAAACTGGACGACGGCAATGTCACGGTGTCAATAGATACGGACGGCACGGAGCGCGAACTGTTCTCCCTGTCTTC
>JAFSTD010000019.1 GCA_017450655.1 Bacteroidales bacterium
AATCATAGCCCTCCTTGCCGGCAGCCGCCAGCAGGAAATCAACCGGATGATGCCTCAATTCACAAATCTGGAAATGCTCATTGCCGGCTCTAAATACAGTAATTATCAGCTGGTTGTAGCTGGCGCACCTTCGATGGACATATCGTCTTACAGCAGTTATCTGACAGGCAGTTCAATCAAAGTAATCTTCGGCGAGACTTATTCTCTTCTCAGACAGGCTGAAATCGCCATCATCAACTCCGGCACAGCCAGCCTGGAAGGCGCCCTGATAGGGGTTCCCCAGATGGTCGCTTACAGAATGAACGAACTCAGCTATCGGGTGGCAAAGGCCGTAGTCAAGCTGGAATGGATCAGCCTGGCCAACATTATTCTCGACAAGGAAATCTTCAAGGAATTGATTCAGCAAGAGTGTACTGCAGAGAAAATGCTGGAAGAAACTGACCGTCTGCTCTCCGACGAAGAATACAGACAAAAAATGCTTGCAGATTACAAGCAATTGAGAAAGGTCCTGGGCGGGGAGGGCGCTTCAGAGAGATTCGCTAGTGAGATGATACGTTCTTTGCGCAGTTCACGATAAGGTAAACTACGAACAGCAGTAGAATATAGAGGGAAACAACGGGTATCACCCCCCTCACTTCAGAGAATATTATTGCGAAAGGTATCAAGAATACCGCAATGGCGAAGAAGGTCATCTCTACGGGATGACTTTTGTATTCCAGAGACTTGTGCTTTAAGGAGAACATCGGAATCTCTGCAATCAGCAGAATTGAGAATAGGACGGAGCAAACCGGGATGAACCAGGTTGAGCACAGCAATTCCGTAACGAGTGAATCGACTTCCCTGATATGGCAGATATGGGCGTAGCTCACCATGGATGAGACTATCATCGCTATTACAGGAGTAGGGACCCCCAGAAAATCAGTTGACTGTCTCTCGTCAACGTTGAATTTCGCAAGCCTCAGCGCAGAAAAAGGTGCCAACAGAAGGGCTACGAACGCCAGTACGGAAGGGTAGTCGCTGTTAATCTTGTAGTACCAGGTAAAGAACATAAGAGAAGGAGCCAGACCGAAGCTGATTACGTCGCTCAGAGAATCCAGCTCCTTTCCTATATCCGAATATGAGCCCAGAAGACGGGCTGCCGCACCATCACAGAAATCAAACACCGCTGCAGCGATAATGAACAGGAAGGCTTGATAGAAATAGCCCCACAATGTCAGTATTATCGCGCAGGAACCGCATACGAGGTTCAAGCAGGTGATGATATTCGGGATGTGCTTTTTCATTCTTTTTATTTGATGCCCAATTTAGCCTTGATAGCAGCAGGAATGGCATCTTTGTGTACCAAAATATTCAAAGTCTTGTAACGGAAATATGCATCTGTCACATACCAGATTCCTTTGTATGTGCTTGCATCGCCCCAAGAGTTCTTAACCATGAAGTATTTAACGCCGTTTTGGTCAACTGCAGTACCGAATACGTGCATACCGTGGTCGTCAGTAGTCTGTTGGTTGTCGAATGCGATTTGACGCATTTCCTGAGTAACGGTCATCTCAGGCGGATTTGCTCTGAGCTGTTCCATTTGTTTTGCTTTGTCCTGATCTGTAACGCCTACCCAGCGAGCCTGATCGCTGCCGATTTCCTCAACTGCGGCTACGTCTTTCATTGTACCGAGGCCTTGGCGGTTGAAGCCTGACTCACTTACGTCAGCGCCCCATGCGAATGTGTAACCGTTGTTGATAGCATTGTACATAACCTCCATCAACTCGTCGAGAGGAATATTGTAAGACTCTGCCCAACGCCAGTTGTCTTGTACCTCGATAGCGAATTTAGTGTAGAATGGGTGGTGTGTGAATGATGTCAGGTCAACGTAATCGTCAAGATTCAGGTTGAGTGTCTTGAAATATGACTGCGGAGTATAAGTTTTGCCTTTGTACTGGAATGTCTCAGGAATTTCACCAAGATATGCTGCCAGAATGCCTTTGAGAGCATTGTGCCAAGCAGTTGTGAATTTTCTGTTAGGATTCTTTACGACAGCATTCAGGAAACCTGCAAGACCGGCTTCAAGCTCGCTGTGTCTGTGAGTGGTTTCTCCGTAGTTAAGACCAGGCATTACGCTCTCAGGTACGATACCGTATTTGCCCATGGTGATTTTGGCGTCGCTTGCAGAACTTCCTTGCGCATAATTCAGGAAGCCGCCTACGCGGATGAATTTCTCAGCTTTGTCAGCGTAAGAGTTGCTTACGATGAACATTTCAGCCAAGTCAAGGTCAGGGTCTTTGCAACCAAGTCTGATAGCTTCTGACTCGAAGAATGAAACTGTTGAGAAACACCAGCAGGTACCTGAAGAAGCCTGGTTCTTGACAGGAGTGATAGGGTTCTGCTTCAGAATGGTGAATACAGGATCATTGCCTTGAGGCGCAGCAGCTCTCGTCTGTTGAGCTCCTGCAAAGAAAGTTGTTGCAATCAGTATTGCAAAACTCAGGATAATTGTCTTTTTCATATAAGTGTTGGTTAAATAGTTTCCGATAATTCCAAATATAATAAAATTATTCCGATTTTAACAGAGTAATCAGTTTTTCCATACCCTTTGTCGCAACTTCCTGAATCTGAGTGAAGTTAGGGTAGTGGAGATTAATGGGCTTAGGGTCAATGAGATAAATAGGAATGCCGGCTTTTGCATATCCCACAAGTCCTGCAGCAGGATAAACAACCATAGACGTCCCGATTATCAACAGAATGTCTGCTTCCGATACAACCTGGGCAGCATCCATTATTCTCGGGACAGCTTCTCCAAACCACACTATATGCGGTCTGTACTGAGACCCGTCAGGAGATTTGTCTCCGAGGTAAACCGGCTTGTAACCGATGTCGATTACCCCTTCATCATAGTCAGCATTCTCCGGACGTACCTTTGTGGCTTCTCCGTGAAGGTGAATCACCTTCGTGCTGCCTCCCCTCTCGTGAAGATTGTCAATGTTCTGAGTGACCACGGTCACGTCGTAGTCTTTCTCCAGAGAGGCTATGAGTTTGTGAGCCATATTGGGCTGGGCATTCTCCAGTTGCTTGCGTCTTTCATTGTAGAATTGGAGGACAAGCTCCCTGTTTCTGTACCAACCTTCGATGGTGGCGACATCCTGCACATTGTAATTCTCCCAGAGGCCGTCACTGTCTCTGAACGTTTTGATGCCGCTTTCGGCGCTGACTCCTGCGCCTGACAGAACTACCAGCTTTTTCATTGCGAGATATCAGATTGTAAGTAATAATTCTTCAGCCAGTATTCAAACAGAGGGTCGATAATATGGCCGCGATCCTCCTTGTCAAAAGTAATTATCTCCTTTTTCATCAAGGCCTCTCTGCTTCGTGCAATCTGAGCCGATGAATTCAGATGGTATTTAGCCATTGATTCTGCGCTGCTGAGCCGCTTGACATTGTCCAGAATTGCCAGAATGAGGTTGAACTGATTGGCGGTGATGTCGGAAATTATATTTCTGAAACGTATTTCGTGAATGTTAATAAGCCTGTCGATGGATTGATATACAATCTGTTTGGTAACGTATCCCGGAGTTATCATATGACAGATTGAAGCCAGGTGCATTACGTACCACGGGTGACCGCCGCAGACATCGTACATCAAATCGCTGATATCCTTGTCAATCTCCTTGCCCACAACCAGGAATTTGTCTTCGAGATATTGCTGGCACTCTTTTTTGGTAGGGGTAGGGACTTCTATTATGTTGGCGAAGTTGAAGAAGTACTTGTAATCTTCGAATATGTACTTCATTCTGTTTATCATCGAACCGCTGAAGATATACTTGACGGAGGTGTGCTTTGTTACGACCTTCTCAAACTCATCCAGGAAGTCTGAGCAGTTGTCGAATGACATGATATTCTGAAACTCGAGGAATGAGATGACTATTTTTATGTCATGGGTTTTTGCTATTATCTCCGGAAGGTTGAGAATTTCTTCGGCTGACAGAGAATTGTAATTGATCGTCAGCGGCAGGACGATGCTTTCATTGAGGGTATCGTTAATCTTCCTGAAAGTCTCAAGGTATTTGTTTAGGAATGAAGCCCTTGAGAAGAAAGAAAGCAAGTCGAAGGTGGTGTGAATGATTCTCTCTTCCTGACTGAGCTCTTCAATGGCGCAGTGGATGACGGATTTCTTCCCTGTCTTTGGCGCCGATATGTATGCAATGTTCTCTCCATCCCTTAACAATTGCTCCATCTGGTGCATCAATTTCTTCTGAATAATGTTGTCAGGATTGTTGATTGACTTATGATAAGGGAACAGAAACTCCATAAACTCAGCTTTTATAACAAGGTTATTACAAAAGTAATAAAAAAAAAGTTTGTGGGGAAGAATAAAAAGATTATCTTTGCGAGCCCGAATATTGGGACGACAGTTGATGAGCTCGAAAAGAGGTGCCGCAGCGCACCCGCTTACGGCTATAAATTTTAAAAAATTTATTTATGTACGCAATCGTTGATATTGCATCACAGCAATTCAGAGTAGAGGTCGGCAAGCAAATTTTTGTTAACCGTCTGGCAGCAGAGGTTGGCAGCAAGGTCGATTTCGAAAAAGTTCTCTTGACAGACAATGAAGGTGATGTCAAAGTTGGCGCTCCATATTTGGATGGCGCTAAAGTCTCTGCAACTGTAGTTGAGCACTGCAAAGCAGATAAGGTAATCGTTTTCCACAAGATTCGCCGTAAAGGTATGAAGAAGAAAAACGGTCACCGTCAGTATTTGACTAAGATCCAAATTGATTCAATTGCTTAATTTAAAACGTTTAGATTATGGCTCACAAAAAAGGTGTCGGTAGTTCAAAAAACGGCCGCGAATCACAAAGCAAAAGACTTGGAGTGAAATAGTTCGGTGGACAATTCGCTAAAGCAGGTAACATCCTTGTTCGCCAGAGAGGTACAGTACACTATCCTGGTACAAACGTAGGAATGGGTAAAGACCATACTCTATACGCTCTAAGCGACGGTATTGTTACTTTTAAGAGATCCAGAGAAGACAAATCATACGTTTCAGTATTACCTCAAGCGTAAGACTTGTTCCGTTGTTGTATAAAAGAGGAAAGCCCTGATTGAGCTTTCCTTTTTTATTTTGTCTCCTCGCTGTACAATCTTTCAAATATCTCCCTGAGGTGTTTCTCATCCCGGATAATTGCCCGCAGGCGGGTGAGAGGTTCTTCGTTTGGGGATCCCGGAATCAGCAGGTGGAGGTAGCCTCCCTCGGCGTATTTTTCGTGGAGGTGTTCGAGGGTACGCTGCCAATGCTCTTCTTTGTCAAGCTCCGGATAGTGCGACAAGCCGTACTGTATGGTACGGAGAATAATGGTTTCCGGTACAATCATCCTGTCAGCTTCTGCGACCAGCGCTCCGTAGATGCTTCTGGGGGCTGTTTTAGCTGATGCTCTGTGATCTTCCGCTGCCTGGGCTATCGTCTCTATCTGTTCTGGAGTGAACCATTCCTTCAGGCGCTTGTTGCTGCGGATGATGCGGCCGCTCTCAATGTGGTGCGTTTCTCTGTCGATGCCGACCCCTATGTCGTGAAAAGCGGCTGCTACGTAGAGCATGTCCTCGTCGATGTCATAATCCTTGCCCATCGCCAGAGCCCTCTCGATGACAGATTGTATGTGATCCTCTCTGTGAGCCTTGTCAAAGGCGGCATGCAGGGGGATAATTTCCGTTTCTACGTATTTGACGATGTCGGGGTTCATTCTATTCAAGCTCCATCTTCTCCTTCATATTGTCACTGTAAGCACGCCATTTGTCGATAAGCGCCTGCATGTCGGCAGGAATCTCCGAGTCGAAGAATATCTCCTTCCTGGTGCGCGGATGGACGAATCCGAGAGTCTTGGCATGTAGGGCCTGACGGGGGAGAATTTCGAAGCAATTGTCTATGAACTGTTTATACTTGGTGTAGATAGGACCTTTGAGCACTCTGTCCCCGCCGTAGCGGTCATCGTTGAACAGCGGATGTCCGATATGGTTCATATGAACCCTGATCTGGTGGGTACGGCCTGTTTCAAGGACACATTCTACAAGGGTGACGTATCCGAACCTTTCGAGTACCCGGTAGTGGGTGATGGCTGTCTTGCCCTGATCTCCCTCAGGGAACACCTTGAACCTCATTCTGTCATTAGGATCGCGACCTATGTTGCCTTCGATTGTGCCGCTGTCTTCAGATATGTTTCCCCAGACAATGGCTACGTATTTGCGTTTTATCGTATGCTCGAAGAACTGCTTGGCAAGAATCATCTGAGATTCGTCGTTCTTGGCTACCAGAAGCAGTCCGCTGGTGTCTTTATCTATTCTGTGTACGAGAATACCCATTCTTTCGTCCTCTGCATCGGCATCCTGACTAAGGCCGAGATGGAAGGCGAGGGCGTTGATGAGCGTCCCGGAGAAGTGGCCGAATCCCGGATGAACCACCAGCCCGGCAGGCTTGTTTACTACGAGCAGGTCATCATCTTCGTATACGATGTCCAGAGGAATATTCTCCGGCCGTATCTCCAGTCCGCGTCTCTGATATGGGAGCATTATGGTAATGACGTCCAGAGGCTTCACTTTGTAGTTAGCCTTAACTATTACGTCATTTACACGTACGTAGCCTGCCTCAATCGCCAGCTGGATGCGGTGACGGGAGGTTTGCTCCATATGGTTCGTGATGTACTTGTCTACCCTGAGCTGGCTCTGCCCTTTGTCAGCCACAAAGCGATAGTGCTCGAACATCTCCTGTTCGAGGTCTTCAGGAAGCTCAAGCTCAAGATCTTCTTTATCTGATGACATCTCTGAGTTTGACGGAGTCTATCGTCAGGTATATTGAAACGTTTGACCCGTACCTCGCAGGTACTGAAGGGATAAATACTGTGTCGCTCGCAGGCTTGACCACATCTGGATTCTGGCGGTAAACCTTGGCGTTGAGTGAGTCGGAATAGGTTTTGACCGTGTTGTCGTAAACTACGCTTCCCAGGTTCAGGGAATTGTAATGAATGGCGCTGGATGCGTCGTAATAATTCATTCCCTTCACGTAAGGAACGTCAGTGGAATGCGTATCCGGATTAAGACCGAGGAGAAGGTCGATGCTGCTCTCGGTTTCCACCAATTCTCCCGGGTTGATGGGATTGTTGCGATAAAGCTGGCCCAGAACATTGTTTGTGGCCATATCCTCGACATAAATCAGCTTGCCGATGTAGAGACCTTTTGCAGCTATTTCCGCACTTGCCTGTCTGAGAGAAAGTCCCACCAGCTCGGGCATCGCCACTTTCTGTGACTGTGAAGAGTTTACCGTAAGGAGAATCCTTCTGTTTTTCTTTACAGCGGATCCGGCTTTAGGGTTCTGAGAATAGACTGCTCCCTTGTCAAGTCTCTTTACGAAGACAGAATCTATCACTTCCAGCCGGAACGGTCCTTTTGCCGCCAAACGCTGCGCTTCAGGGATAGACATGCCGTAGAAATCGGGAACGATAATCTCCTTGTTATGTCTTGTGAATCTGTTCAGAAAAATCGACGTGGCAATCAACATGAATGCTACGAAAATCAAACCCCAGATCAGGTTCTTTTTAATATTGACGTCTCCGTTTGCCATTAACGCAAATATACAATAAAAAAAGCATTCGTGGGAATGCTTTTTTTAACTCTTAGAACTTGTCTTCAGAAGAAACTGTCAGTTTCTTACGACCGTGACGACGGCGGGCTGCAAGAACTCTGCGTCCGTTAGGAGTGGACATTCTCTCGCGGAAGCCGTGTTTGTTACGTCTTTTTCTGATTGAAGGTTGAAATGTACGTTTCATTATTATCGATAATTATTTGTTTCAATTTGTGGGTTGCAAAAGTAAAAACTCTCTTTCAAATAACCAAATTTATCGGCTGATAATGAGCATCTTTTTTTCTTTGAACCATTCTTCGCTGAAAAAATCGCTTATTTCAATGATCGTGAAGTTTTTAGGGTTGAGAAGTCTTTTGCCTGCAGCCTTGTCGATTTCATCCTCTATATCACCTCCCTTGAGATAGACAACCCCTTTCCTGTAGCTGTTTTTAATCCATGGAAGGAAATTGTCGAGGCTTGTTACGGCGCGGCTTACCACCCAGTCAAACGATTTTCCGAGGCTCTCGGCCCTCGCATTCACGCAAGTGACGTTGCCGAGCTCCAGTTGTGCGGCCACATTCTCCGCTACCTTTATTTTCTTCCCGATGGAATCGCAGAGGGTGAACTGAATTTCAGGGAACATTACGGCCAGCGGTATTCCCGGAAAGCCTCCCCCCGTACCCAGGTCGAGAACAGTATCGCCTTTTTCGAAACGGGTTTTTCCAATCAAGGCGACGGCGAGGCTGTGGAGTACGTGATGGGTGTAGAAATTGTCCATATCCTTGCGGGAAATGACGTTTATCTTGCTGTTCCAGTCATCATACAGCGCTTTCATCGCGGCAAAACGTTCTTTCTGCCACGGTGTCAGGTCGGGAAAGTATTTCAGTATCTCTTCCATCATCAGTGTGCTTCCAGCCAGTTCTCACCCTTGTTGCAATCTACAACAAGCGCTACGGACATCTTATATACGTTCTCCATCTCTTCCTTCACCATTCTCATGAGCTTTTCCGTCTCAGAAGGGATTGCGTCAAAAATCAACTCGTCGTGCACCTGCATCACCATTTTGCTCTCGAAGCGCTCTTTCTCCAGTCGGTCGGCGATGTGTATCATAGCCAGTTTTATGATGTCGGCGGCGGAGCCTTGAATAGGGGCGTTTACGGCATTCCTTTCGGCCAGTTTCCGTACAACCTGATTCCTGGAGTTGATGTCCGGAAGGAATCTCCTGCGACCGAAAATGGTCTTGACGTACCCTTTCTCCCGCGCTTCATCCGCCACCTTCTGAATGTATTCCGCCACTGCCGGATAGCTCTCAAAATACTGGGTTATAAGCTCTTTGGATTCCCTGTTGGAGATACCGAGCCTTTGCGACAGTCCGAATGCTGAAATGCCGTAGATAATGCCGAAATTGGCAGTTTTAGCCTGTCTGCGCTGGTCCTTAGTCACTTCGCCTACGGGCACCTTGAATATCTTGGCAGCGGTGGCTGCATGGATGTCGTCGCCGTGCGAGAAGTCGGCTATCATGGATTTGTCTCCGCTCAGGTGGGCCATGATTCTGAGTTCTATCTGAGAATAGTCGGCGGATACGATGTACCCGTCAGGAGTAGATGGGATAAATGCTTTTCTAATCTCCCTTCCGAGATCGGTACGTACCGGGATATTCTGGAGATTCGGCTTGATGGAGCTGAGTCTGCCTGTCGCCGTAAGCGCTTGAGTGTAAGTGGTATGAATCTTACCGCTTGCGGGATTTATAAGGGCAGGGAGAGGCTCGATGTAAGTGGAGAGGAGCTTCTTCACCGCCCTGAATTCAAGAATCTTCCCGACAATAGGGTGTCTGTCTTTCAGTGCCAGTAGAGTCTCTTCGTCTGTGGTATAATTGTCGTTTTTATTCTTTTTGGCTTTCGGGTCAAGCTGCAGCTTCTCAAACAGCACAATGCCAATCTGTCTCGGAGATGAGATGTTGAGCGCGGGCTCGCCGGCCATCTCCCTGATTTCGCTCTCAAGGGCGTCCATCTGCTCGCCCAGCGACTTGCCGTAATCGGCAAGAGCCTTTGTGTCAATCTTTACACCAGTCATCTCCATCTGAGCCAGAACACGGATCAGAGGCATTTCGATGTCGTTGTATAGTTCGAGGGACTGTTGTTCCCCGAGTTCTTTGAGGAGATAAGGGTAGAGGAGGTAAGCCGCTACACACTCTTTGGCACTCCTGTCGTCATTCTGAGTCGCTGAAATGGCCGGTGCGGAGAATAAGTCCGCCGGTGCTGACTGCTCCCTGTCGGCCTCATTCTCAGTATTTTCGAAGGAGATGTTCATATAGCCTCTTGCGAGCAGGTCTATCTTGTGGGAGCGCTCCGGATTCAGGACGTAGTGCATCAGCTCTATGTCGTATATCTTTCCCTTGAGGACAATGCCTCTGTCCCTCAGCCTCTTGAAGTCTTCTTTGGCTCCGTAGGTTATCTTATCGACTGTTTCGTTTTCAAGAATCTCTCTGGCAAGACTGTCGTCGAAACTGAACGTGGCGTACTGATTGTCACCGCACGAGATGCAGATGCAGTCATCCGTTCTGACGGAGCACAGATGATTCTCAAGCGCCGACCGTCTGATCTCTGCGCCGGCTATGCTTTTAATCTTCAGACTGTTCTGAGGCGTTTCCACGATGACTTTGACCTCTCCCTGAGGAAGCATTCTCTTCAGAGAATTGAACTCGTATCTGTCGAAAAGCTCAAGCGTCTCAGAATTGGCTCTCACTTCATTGAGAAGGTCATTCTCGGTTATTTCCAATGGGACGTCGGTCTTGATGGTCACCAGTGTCTTGCTAAGACCGATATGGTCTTCAGCCTCTCTGAAAGCCTCTCTCTGTTTCTCCGAGAGTCTGTCAAGATTGGCGTAAATATTCTCTACGGAACCGAACTCCGAAACCAGCTTTCTGGCGCCTTTCTCACCCACGCCTCTGACTCCCGGCACATTGTCGCTGGCATCTCCCCAAAGCGTAAGTATGTCGATAACCTGGAGAGGATTCTGAATCTCGTACTGTGCGCACACTTCAGCGACGCCCACAACTTCGCTCCCTTCTCCTGATTTGCCCGGCTTATACTGGAAGACGTGATCTGAAATCAGCTGCCCGAAATCCTTGTCGGGAGTGACCATAAATACGTCAAACCCTTCTTTTTCAAAGCGTTTGGCTATCGTTCCGATAGTGTCGTCAGCCTCATAGCCCGGCACTGCCAGCACCGGAATCCCCAATGAACCTACAATCTCGCAGAGAGGCTCGTAAGCCTCTTTCACCAGCTCCGGAGCCACCATACGGTTCGCTTTGTACTCCGGATACAGTTCGTGTCTGAAGGTCTTTGCTGGAGGATCGAAGGCGACCGCAATGTGAGAGGGCTGCTCTTTGGATATTATCTCGAGGAGATACTTTGTAAAGCCGTACAGAATTGACGTGTCGACCCCTTTCGAGTTAATCATAGGCCTGCGCAGGAATGCGTA
Organism: Bacteroidales bacterium; assembly: GCA_017450655.1. Taxonomy (GTDB): domain Bacteria; phylum Bacteroidota; class Bacteroidia; order Bacteroidales; family UBA932; genus Equibacterium. The sequence goes on from JAFSTD010000019.1 coordinate 11,083, forward strand.
GTACATCTTGAAAATCAATGCGTGACCGTCAATTATAAACAGCTTTTTCATATTCCTTGCTTTGAAAACAAAGGTACTCTTTTTTTGTTTATATTTGTGGCCTGTTTCAAAGGTTAAAACGTAATAAACAATACAAAATGAGAAAGAAAATAGTTGCCGGAAACTGGAAGATGAATACTACAGTTGCAGACGGCGTTCAATTGGCCAAGGACCTTGTTGCTAAATTATCTGAGGTTCCAAGTGACGTAAATTTGGTGGTTGCACCTCCTTTCACTCACCTTTGCCCTGTTGCAGAAGCTCTGAAGGGGAGCAGAATCGCCCTTTCAGCGCAGAACTGCGCAGATCAGCCGAAAGGTGCATATACCGGAGAAGTTGCCGCCAACATGCTGGTAAGCGCTGGTTGCGCCTACACCATTCTCGGTCACTCCGAGAGACGTCAGTATTACGGTGAGACTTCAGCCACTTTGGTAAGCAAACTCGGTCTTGCTCTTGAAAACGGCCTTAAACCAATCTACTGCGTAGGTGAAATGCTATCAGAAAGAAATGAAGGACGTCACTTCGACGTAGTAAAAGCACAGCTGGAAGAGGTTCTTTTCGGCCTCTCAGCAGACCAGATGGCAAATGTAGTCATCGCTTACGAGCCGGTTTGGGCTATCGGAACAGGCGTAACCGCTACAAGCGATCAGGCTCAGGAGATTCACGCTTTCATCCGCAAAGTCCTCGCATCAAAATTCGGTGCTTTGGCTGAAGAGATTACAATTCTCTACGGCGGTAGCTGCAAGCCTTCAAACGCAGCTGAATTGTTCGCTTGCAAGGATATTGACGGAGGCCTTATCGGAGGCGCATCCCTCAAGGCAGACGACTTCATCGCAATCGCCAAGAGTTACTAGTACACCGGGACACAATATTGCGATTTTCTAATTAATAGCTATATTTGCAGTCCCAATGCGTTTGCGGGCGTGTTGTAATTGGTAGCCAAGCCAGACTTAGGATCTGGTGCCGTGAGGCGTGGGGGTTCGAGTCCCTTCGCCCGCACGAAAAAACCGACCTCATTTCGAGGTCGGTTTTTTCAGTGCTACAGCACCCTTTAATACCCCATCCCCAAACCCCTTCCCGCGGGGAAGGGGCTGGCTTCAGAAGAAGCCATTTTTTATCTATATTTGTGATAAACAATATTACCGTTATGATCAAAGTTGGAGACAAGATGCCTCAATTCGAGGCAATCGACCAGAATGAGAAGACTTGGAAGACTTCTGATCTTCTGGGCAAGAAGACAGTTCTTTACGCATATCCGAAAGACAGTACTCCGGGCTGCACGGCTGAGGCCTGCAACTTGCGTGACAATTATCACCGCTTCCTGTCAATGGGTTACAATGTGCTGGGTATCAGCAAGGATTCCGTAGCTTCCCATAAGAATTTCGCTGCGAAATATGAGCTGCCTTTCCCGTTGTTGTCTGATCCTGAACACACTCTGTTGGAGGCGCTTGGCGCATGGGGAGAGAAGAAGCTGTACGGCAAGGTCTCTTTCGGTACCATCCGAAAAACATTCGTATTCGACGAGAAAGGGGTTTGTGTGGAGATTATCGGGAAAGTTGATACTAAGAATCACACTGCTCAGCTTCTCGGTTAGTTTTTCCTTTGTGTTTTAAGAAAGGAGACCAGTTCGTCGCTGATGTTGTTGCCCATTTGGCGACAGACGTCAAGGCTCCACATCTGGGCCATCTCAATGCGTGATGCCTGGCCCTCGAGACCTTTCAGCATTGCATAGATATAACCTGCATTGAAGTTGTCTCCCGCACCGACCGTACTTACTGTCTCAATATCCTCTACCGGATAACTTTCACACCCTTCAGGGGTGTAGACCCTTATCTGTCTTGCTCCGTCGGTAAGAATCAGAGTGGAACAGAATTGGCTCACTTTCCGGTATACGTCTTCTCCGTTGTTCAGCCCGTACAGTATTTCAAAATCTTCCACCGAACCTCGCACAACGTCCGACAGTTTCATGTTTTCTTCAATGTTGGGCATCGCCTGCGGCAATACGGCGATATGGTTCCTGCGGAAGTTGACGTCATAGTAAATCCATGCTCCTGCCTTTCGAGCGCTCTGTATCAACTTCTTTACAAAGGGGCGTAAAACGGGATTTACGGCGAAAAACGAGCCGAAAAGAATCACGTCATCCTTGCATATTTCAGGCAGTTTTCCGTCAGGCCTGTCGGCATCGGGATCCTTATAGAATGAATACTGCGCGTCGTTGTTCTCATTCAGGAATGCAAGGGAAGCGGTAGTTCTTATCTGAGGACGTCGGCAGACATATTCAGCGGACACGCCGTTGTCGATGAGATAGCGGCAGATCAGTTCTCCCACGTAGTCTCCGCCAACTTCAGTTACCATTACGCAAGGCACTCCGGCCCGTCCAAGAGAAACTATACTGTTGAGTGTCGAGCCACCCGGAACGGCCTTTTGAGGCTGGTCATTCTTGAACAGAATGTCATATACGGTTTCTCCAATACCTATTACTCTCATTTTTGTCATATAATATCCTTTATTTTTTTCCAACTGGCTGAAAGCATTGCCGTCCTGGCTATCAGGTGGGAGAAATATGCCGTCAGCAGTATGTGCAGAGCCGTTCCCTCATCGGGACGAAGCAGAGCTACTCCTATGAAGTAGACTGCGTAGAATGAGGCGAATGCGGTCAGCATTGCATTCCGGATCTCTTTGGTGGCCGTAGCGCCCTGATAGATCCCGTCCCAGGTGAAAGCGGCGCATCCGAGTACCGGCATCAGAAGTAGCCAGAACAGATATTTCTCACATTCAGCCACAACGGAGCCGTCGTTGCTCATTACCCCGATCATCCAGTTGCCTCCGAGAAGATAGATGACTGTAAATGCGAGAGCGATGGCCATACTCCACACGAAGACGTATTTCACCGAGCGTTTCATCATAACAGGCTCTTTAGCTCCTATGAAACGGCCTGTCAAGGCTTCTCCCGCATAAGCGAAACCGTCCGTTATATATGAGAACAGCATCAGTATCTTCATCAATATCGTACTTGCCGAGAGAACCAGGTCTCCGTAGCGAGCCGCTATCGTGGTAAATCCGAAATAGATCGCAATAAAGCACAGAGAACGGATGAAAAGGTCTCCGTTCATCGTCATGAAGCGCTTCAGTTCAGAGCCATGTATTGCCTCCTTGAAATCATTCATGGAAAAGCCTCCGAAAACTCTGTTTCCGTATTTGAATACGGTGACGAGAATGGCGAAGGCCATTCCGCTGTATTGCGCTATCACCGTTCCGTATGCGATTCCCACAAATCCGACTCCCTTGAAAGATCCAACTCCGAGTGTCAGAACTATGCTGGCGACAATATTGACGATATTGACAATCAGGTCGGTGAGCATTGAACTTACGGAATCCTGCATACCGATGAACCACCCTCTGAATGACATCAGGGATAGGGTGGCCGGAGCTGCCCAGATCCTTATCAGAAAATACTGCAGAGCAAGATTATGTACCTCTTCGGAACTCTTAACAATTAAAAAGGCGAACTTTTGGAAAGGCCATTGTATCGAGAGAAGAATGACGGACAAAAGTAACGCAAGCGTTACACTGCGAGTGAATACCTTGGCGCATTCTCTCATGTCGCCCCGGCCGAAAGCCTGGGCTACCAAACCTCCCGTGGAAAGCCTCAGAAAGGCAAAATTCCAGTATAGCAAATCGAAGAGGACGGAGCCGACACTGATTCCGCCGATAAAGGCGGCGACACTCAGAAGACTGTTTCCCTGCAAGTGTCCGGCTACGGCAATATCCACCATCCCGACGAGCGGGACGGTGATATTGGCCAGAATGCTCGGAAGAGCGAGCCGTAAAATCTCTTTATTTAAGGCTTTGTCCGTATTATCTTCCGGTTGTGAGGTTACCAAAGAAGATAGCGTTCATAAACATTCTCGTACCTGCAAACCAGGTAGAACGGAAGTTGATGTCGTCTGCAAAGCTGATGACGACGCCTGAACCTGCTCTTGTGCAAATCACCTCAGGAGCGCCCTTCAGGCTTGCTTTATGTGCCGGACGGAGGTATCCGCTGAGAAGAGGATCGTTCTTGTCGTACCATGCAGGCGCGCTGTTCACGTCTTTAGGCATCTCGAACACAACCGTAGACTGTTTGATGACAGGCATAGGAGAATCGTAACCCCAGCAGAGTGGATGAGAATAATCCATCTGAACCAGAAGGTCTGTTCCAGGGATAGAGAATGTGCTGTTATAATCTGCTCTGTCAGCGAAATTTACATATTTGTCAGAAGGGGCGCGCTCCAAATCTTTCACCTTGATGTCGGTGAGTTTCATATCGTTGGCGCTTCTGTATGCACCTCCAGTGGTGATGAGTGTGCCGCCGGCTCTTACCCATTCTGCAATCTTGTCCTGCATAGCCTTGTTGCTTACGGCGCTTGTCATGATGAGTACGTTGTAGCGTGACAGATCAGCGCTTCCGTTTGCGTCCAGCAGGGTAGGAGTCATTTGCATTCTGTAGTTCAGAATGTACCAAGGAACGCCGGCATTGCCCAGGATAGCTACTTCAGGCTTACGAAGCACTTTGTTCGTATAGTGACCCAAGTCGTAGTCAGTCATTCTGCTTGAACTGACGCTTTCTGCCAGAACTCCTGCCTCGGTTGTGAGCTTGAGCAGTGTATTGTATATAGAATCAGCGCTAACGTCTTGATTTGCAACCGGTACGATCAATGATCCCGCACCGTGCTGAATGCTTGAACCTTCGGCTTTTGCTCCGAGACGGGCCGCCATAACTCTGATACCTTTCTGTTGAAGACCGTTTACAACGTACGGTACATAGTATTCGCGGTTGTCGAAGATGTAAGCCATAGAGCTCTTGCCTCCGATGATTCCGCCTTTAGGGAAAGCGGTCATCTCTGTAACGGAGCCGTCCGACTGAACGCCGTTTGCCAATTCTCCGATAAGTCCGGCAGTACTCTTCAGATTAGAATATTTCAGGCCGTATGCTTCGGCGAGGTTCCAGGTAGAAATATCATAGAACAAACTGTCTACGAAGTCTTTGTTTGTCTCAAACAGGGAGTTGAGCAGAACGCTGTGTTTCTGCTCTGCAGGAACGATGTAACTGTTCTCCGCTTTGTATGTATGACCGTCCTGACTGTAATTCTTGGCAAGTTTGTATGCCTGAAGGCCGTGGTGGCGAAGCATCTCTATGAAATGCCATGAGACGGCATCTGAGCCGTTTCCGTCCAGTACCCAGCCTTTTACGCTCTGTTTCTTAGCGTTTGCATAGCTGTTCTTTACAAAACGTCTCATAAAGTCGTTCAGGGTGTCTTTCATTCTGTAACCAGCTTCAACTGCGCCGAATGCGCACATAACCTGATTGCGAACCGTGAACTGGAAGTTCAGAACGCCGTTGGTGCTCTCCTGTTGCATTCCTCTTGAAGAAGGTTGCTCGAACAACATTGCGATGGAGCCGAGAGCATCAGGATATACGTCGCCGGTTCCCAGTGAGTAGCTGTCGTAAGAATCTCTTGAGAAATAGAGAGAACCGATATTATCGAGGAGTTTTACCTCATACTTTGAAACCTCGTTGGTGAGATCTTTCTGCTCTTGAGGGATGAACGGATAATATGCTACGGGGTCAGCAGGCTCCAGGAAGAAGTAACTGTCCTTGCCTTGTTCGTGGTGGTCATTCACGATGTTAGGCATCCATGCCTGATAAATGTCCAGCAGAGCCTTTGTCTCAGGTTGAATGGCATTCACCCAGTCACGGTTAAGATCGTGCCAGTAGTGGTTGCTGCGGCCTCCCGGAGAAGCTTCACGGAACTCCATGCTCTGAGGGTCAGTATTGTTGACCAAAGAGCGGTGGCTGTTAACCCAAGTGGCGAAACGGTTGATACCGTCAGGATTCTGACCCGGAACAAGAAGGATTACCGTATTGTTCAATACTTCGTCAATCTCTCTGCCCTGAGCTGCCGCCCAGAAATACACAAACGGAACGCCAGCGTTAACACCTGATGCCTCGTTTCCATGGATGGAGAGCATAATCTCGACTACTGAGAGTTGATTGTCAATGTTTCCATTGTAATCGGGATTGCCGAGTTTCTGGTGTTCTTTGCGGATCTGTTCCAGATTTGCCTGGTTGGACGGGCTGGTAATAGCCACGCAGAGCATAGGGCGGTTCTCGTGTGTCTTGCCGTATTCTTTGACGCTGATGCGGTTTGAAAGGTTGTCAAGAGTATTGATGTAACTTACTACCTGTTCGTAAGATACCATCTGCTGTCCCACCTCAAAACCTAAAAATTGTTTAGGGGTAGGGATGTTTTTATCGAGCGTAAAGTTCCATTGGTTGGATGGAAGGAAGTAGGACAAATCCTCACTGAAAGGGCGAGGAGTAGGTTGTGCGTTGGCTACGTTGCCGATTAAGGCAAGAACTGCCACGAGAAGGATTAACGGTCTTTTCATCTCTATTGTTTGATTAGGTTGTGGGCGCGAAGTCTGTCGACAAGTTTTCTGTCAAGTTGCATTCCGACTATGCGCTCAAAATGGTTTAGTGTATGTGTGTCTGTCCCGACGTAATCGTAATAACCGCCGTCGAGCAGATAATTTAGAATTATCATGGAACTCTTGCCGTAAACACCGGAAAGAGAGAGGAGGTTCAGTTGAAACTTGCACCCCATATCGCGTAATTTGTCGAAGAAGGAGAGATTGTTGACAAGATATCTGTATCTCTCAGGATGAGCCACTACAGGGTTGTACCCGGCCATATTCAGCGTGAATACCGCCTGATCCATATTCGGACTTGCGTAGTAGTACGACATTTCAATCAGGACTTCCTTATTCTCAGTACAAAGCAGGGGAGCGGAATCGATTCTGTCCTCAAAATCTTGATTCACCATATACTCGGCTGCGAGGGAAATGTCCAGAGTGATATCATCCGGGAGCGCTGCCGTGAATTCCCGGAATTTGCCTTTGAGAAACGGCTCGTCAACACCTCTGTTAGAATCGGAATCGATGTGCGGCGTCAGATGTACAGTCTTGTAACCTTGCTGTTGCATTAAGCGGAGAATGCTCACAGACTCGTCAAATAACTGAACACCGTCATCTACTCCGGGGAGTAAATGACAGTGATAATCAGCGTTTATGTTTAGTTCCGAAAAGGAGACTGGTTTCTTTCTGAATAATCCGAACATTATTGATTAGGGCCATAGCCATAGCCATAACCATATCCGTATCCATAACCATATCCGTACCCATATCCGTATTTTGAATGAGTATTTGCACCATGGATGACGATATACGGTTTGTTGATTTGATTTGTATTTATAAGATTCTGAACATCTTTCAACAGTCTGATCTTGGTGTAGTCGAAGCGGACAACATACAGGGTAGAGTCAACGTATTTGTTGATGATAGTTGAATCGGCTACCGGCAGATATGGGGCCGAGTCGATTATTACGTAGTCATATCTGTTGCGCAGGAACTCTACCAGTTCTCCAAGTCTTTCGCTTGTGAGCAACTCGGTTGGGTTAGGAGGTATTGAACCTACCATTGCGATATCCAGAGTCGTTCCAGGGTAATTGACCATTATCTCGGCCGCTTCAGCCTGACCGATCAGGAATGCGACTACTGATTTCTTCTTGTTGAATTCTATGTTCTCGAAGAATATCTTGCTGGTTCCGTTATTGTTGTTCCAGCTCGGTTTGCGCAAGTCAAATGCAACCAGAGCAACTCTCTTGTTGATGTGTGTCAGTGAGAGGGCAAGGTTGGCTGAAATGAATGACTTGCCTTCTCCTGGTACTGAAGAGGTAACCTGAATGACGTTGCCTTTCAGATACAGCAGGTTGGATCTCAGTATACGGAAAGACTCTGTACTAGGGTCAAACTTGTTGTTGAAGTCAAGCAGGCTTCCGTCCTCATTCTGGGCGATAGTAGCCAGAACCGGAGCGGTAACGTTCTTTGTCACGTCATCTTTCTCCTGAACGGTGTTCTTCAGGTATTTCTTCGCCAGTACAATCAGTGGCGGGATGCAGAATCCGAGAAGGAACGCAACCAGATAGATGTTTCTCTTGTTTGGCGATACCGGCTTTGATGAACCGTATGCAGGCTCGATAATTCTGACGTAGTCAGGATTTGAATAGAGCACCATCTGAGCCTCCTCGAGTTTCTCCTGAAGCAGATTGTAGAGAGGCTCGATAATTTCCTGGCGGCGGCTGATCTTACGAAGATTCAGCTGCTGCTGAGGAATTGATGACATCTCCTGCTTTGAAGTCTGAAGAACTTTGCTCAATTCTCTTTCCCTGATCTGATATGCTTTCTGCAGGTTGTCGATTGAGAGCTCGATACTCTGACGACTGTTGTCAAGCTGTTTGTTCAGGCTCTGTACGCGCGGGTTGGATTCACTTGAACTTGCAACCAGGCGGTGACGCTCTGCAACCATACTGTTATAGTTGGCAATCACAGAGTTAAGGCTGTTGTCGGCAATGCCGATATTAGAAGGGATAACTTCGTAGGTGCCTTTTGTCTTCTCCATCTCTTCAACCACCATATCCAGAATGTTCTGTTGCAGTCTGATCTCGGTAAGCTGGTTCTGAGTCTCTACGTCGGCAGTGATGGTCAGCTGTGACTGAGCGTTGATGTCGACCAGAGTGTTCATTGACTGGTATGAAGAATAGTCACGCTCCACCTGATTCAGAATCTGAGAAATGGAGTCAAGTCTGTGCTCGATGAATTCTATGGCTTTCTGGCTTGACTGTGTCTTATATAAGTTGGAGGTCTCGTTATACTTGTTGATCAGAGTGTTGATCATGTCTTCTGCACGTGCGGGGAGGACATCCTGATAAGTCAGCTGGATGATGTCGGTCCTGGTGTTCCTTGAAATGGTGGAAGGAAGGTTGGTGGCAGAAATATGTGTGCTTAAGGATTTAGCGTAGTTGTAAGTGTTGGTCCAAGTCAGAAGGAATTTAGCGCCTCTGTAGAACTTTCCGTGCTGAATTCTTTCAACTGAGAATGTGGCTCCGTTGTATGTGATAGGCTCGGAGAATTTATACGTCGAACCTTGGAAAGACTTGATTTTACTGCCGTTGACCGCGAGTGTCCTGATAGTATATGTAGAGTCTGTCCTGTCCGGCATAAGCTTGATGCTGATGGATTTTGGAAGATACTCCTGAGGATAAAGCGGGTCGAAAGAAAGATTCAGCTTCAGAGGAGCGTCCAGGTAGAATTCCTTCAGCTTGACGTTGAGAGTACCTCTCAGACTAGGAAATCTTCCGTAGAACATCGGGATGACGTACTCGAAGCAACGGTAGTTGACGTCAAGCTCAGCCACCATTTCATTAACCATTGAAGGTGACGTGAGAATGAAAATCTCGTTGTCGATGTTGCTGCTTCCCGCACCTCCCGTCAATTCTGAAAGCAGGTCAAGCTGGGTGCTGGTGGATCTTCCGGTATTGTCGATCATTACCGAAGCCGTCCTCGAATAAACGGGACTGGTCATTTTCAGACCGACAAAGGTAATGCCGAGTACAATGATGATTGAAAAAAGTATCCACCATTTGAGACGCCATACGAAATCGAGGGCTTCGCGGAAATCGAAGCTGTTCTCCTCGGAATTGGTATTGCCGTAGTTGTTCAAATTGTTATCCATCTCGATGCTATTTAGTTAAAGCTATAACTGTCGTTAAGATAGAGAGCGCGGTAGTGATTGATGACAGTACCGTACCCCAGATACCTGTAGATGTGTTGGCCTGAGTGATACGCTGTGCACTAGGCGGTATGTAAAGGATGTCGTTCTGTTGAAGGAAATAGTAAGGATCATTCAGAACTGAAGCATCTTTGAGGTCGATTTTGTGATAAGACTGTTTGCCGTCAACTTCACGGATAAGGATGATGCCGTCTCTCAATGCCGAGAAGTTGAGGTCACCGGCCATACCCAAAGCTTGGAAGATGTTAGTTTTCTCCGAGCTCATATTGTAAGTGCCCGGGTTGCGGACCTCACCCAATATCGTCACTTTGTAATTTTTGAAAGAAACATACACAATAGGGTCTTTCACGTCTTCTGCAATTTTTGACGTGAGGTACTCTCTCAACTCAGCCCTGGTCATACCTTCCACGTGAATCTTGCCGAAGATAGGGAAATCTATATCTCCGTTAGGGTCAACAAGGTAAGGAAGCGTGCTGTTCTCAATCTGTCCTGCGCCGCTTACCGTCTCGGAGATGGTAAGATTGTACGGCATGATCACAGTTTTGTCAGGACCGGATACGACAATGTTGAGCAAATCATCTTTTTTGATCTTTGCTTCGTAATTGGTCTTGATCTCTTTCAGACTGACTTCGTCGATGTTTTGGAGATAGACGATTTCTCTCGATGTGACGCAACTTGTAAGAAGGAGCGCGAAAAGAAGTGTTGTAAGGCTCCAGTTAGATGTAAATTTCATTCTATTGGGTATTTTACGGATAGTTTACAAATGTAATAATAAAAACCCAATAAATGAAATTAAACCAGATTATTATGGATTGCTACGGTCTTCCGCCGCCCATTCCGGGGCCACCGAAGTTTCCGGGACCGCCGGGACCGCCTTGCGGAGGTGTCTGTGGAGGTTGTTGCTGATTGCCTCCTCTGTTGACATTACCGCCTTGAGGCATTCCGCCACCTCTGTTGCCTCCTCTTCCTCTGTTGCCGAATGAACCGAAGCGGAAGGTGAATGAGAGCATGATGTAGCGGCCAAGAGAATTTCTTCTTGAATCCAGGATGTAGTTGTCAGTGATGGTTCTCTGTTTGTTCTTGGATTGTCCGAGAATATCGTAGATTCTCAAAGAAAGAGTACCGTTCCTGTTGAACACCTGCTGGCTTATGTTGGCATTCCAGATAAGGATAGGATCGTTGTATCCTGTCGTATAACCTTTGTAGAATGTGTAGTTGGCATCAGTTGAGAATGTAAACCCGCTCGGAATATTCAGGTTGACGCTTCCGTTGATGGTATTGGTCCATGTGCCGTTTACGTTGCTGTAGTTCAGCGTATAGAATGACTTGCTGTATCTCGTTCTTCCGCCCAGAACCACCTCGAGAATGTTGCTTCTGTACGTAAACCTCAAATTCTCATTGACGTTGATGGTGGTGTAGAGGTTCTCGTAGTAGTTGTCGATGTTTAGGTATGATGCAGGATCGTCTCCGTCAATACCGTCTTTTCCTACGAATGACAGCGACCTTGAGTATGTGGCCTGAATCTCGTTCATTACGGAGAAGTTGCTCTTTGCGATAGGGATGTTGAACATGAAACGTCCGTTGGCAGAGAAGTTTCCCTTCTTGTTGTTCATAGGAACCGAGTAGGTGACACCCTGTTTGGTAGTCCAGCTGCCGTTGACGATATTGTTGTTATTGTAAGTAAGTCCCATGGACGCATTCATTGAAGAGAATGTCTGGCGGTTGTTCCTGAAGAAGTTGATGTTGACGTTGTGTGAGAATGTCTGGGTCAGGTCAGGGTTGCCGCGGACGATGCGAAGCGGGTTAGTGTTATCTTCAACCGGGTTCAACTGGTTCACAGAAGGTTGTGAAGTTCTTCCGTTGTATGTAAGACGGAGAGAAGTGGTATTGTTGAAATCGTACTCGATGCGAGCATTAGGAGACCAGTTGACTGCTGACTGTTCTATCGTGGTGTTCTTGCCGCCCACAATGGTGGTGCTCTTTGTTGTGTAAGGCTGTACGCTTGCTCCGATAGTCATGCTGAGATCATCGTCCTGCCTCATCAGGTTGATACCGGCATTGTGGTTAATGTTGGTATTGGTAACCTGATTAGAATATTTCTCATCCTTTACGGTGTACTGGCCTGATGAATCCTTGTCGTAAGTATCCTTGTTGGAATTGCTGTTGGAATAAGCGTAAGAATAAGTCAACTCCAGGAAGTAGCTTCCGCCGAGGTGATCGGTATATGAGAGACGGCTGTTGATGCTGTTGCTCTTTGATGATTGCAGATAATGCTGGTCGATGATGGTTTGTCCGGTCTTCTGGTCTGCTTCGTTATAGGTATTAGTCAGAGACTTATTGAAACCGTCCGTATTGTTTCTTGACAGTGAGTAGTTTACGTTGAGGGATATCGTACGGCCAGGCTTTGTGAGTCTTTGCCTGAACAGCACTCTTCCGCTTGCAGACAGAGAATTGTTGTTGCCGTATGACTCTTTGTTACCGTCATTCACTTTGTTCAGCTGCTGATAATTTCCGTCAGCGTTGGCAGTCAGGAATGTAGACTGCTCCGCGAAAGAACCGCGTCCGATATTGATCTGAGGCTCGATTACTATGGAAGTCTGGTCAGAAATATACCAGTCCAGCTTGCCGCTGAAGCCGTGTCCTGTAGTGTTTTGTGTACCGGTGCCAGACTCGTCGTTGAGCAATGAGCTGTCTTTGGATCTCAAAGTGATTCTATAGGTGGATTCTTCAGAATAATTGCTGTTTCCGTTGAAAGAATAAGAGCCTGTAGCTTCGGATCTGCTGTTTTTGCCGAATCTGGTGCCGGCTTGCAAACCGGCTGTGTATGAGCTGTTAATTCCGCCGCCACCGCCCATTCCGCCACCGCCGCGGCCTGTTCTCATCATCATACCGGCCATATTGCCGAATCCGAGGTTGTTCGCATTGTTGGCGTTACCGATCAATGCGATGGTTCCGTTGTTGGTGAAGCGGCCCAACATTACGTTGGCGCTGTATCTTGGCTTGTTTGTCTCAAAGAAATTATCCCCTTTGTCCACGCTCTGCAGATCGATACCGCCGCCGGCAACGATGTTACCCATCCAACTGTTCTGCATACCCGGAGCAATCGTCAGGTCGATGATAGTTTCGGTGTTGCCGTCGTCAATGCCGGTGAAAAGAGACTGGTCTGACTTCTTCTCGAGCACTTTGACTTTCTCGATAATCTTTGCAGGAAGGTTCTTGGTAGAAAGGGTAGGGTCATTAAGGAAGAACGTCTTGCCGTCAACGGTGATTCTGGAGATGGTCTTTCCGTTGGCAGTTACCGTACCGTCGGAGCTTACCTCCACACCCGGCAATTTCTTGAGAAGGTCCTCAAGCATATCGTTGTCGTTGGTCTTGAACGATGACGCATTGTATTCTATGGTATCCTTCTTCACCACGATAGGGTTACCCACACTGGTAATCGTAGCGCTTTCCAACAAATTGACCTCCACCTCCATTGTCTGATTTCCCAGGTCAACGTTGGCATTTGCAATCTCAATTTCTTTGGAGAAGGCCTTGTAGCCCATCAGTTCACTTTTGACCGTATAGGTGCCGGGTCTCAGACCTCTGATTGTAACGGATCCTTTCTCATCGGAAAGGGAATATGCCGTTGCGGCAGTCTCGCCTTTCGGGGTAACCGAAACGGTGGCGAATTCTATACCTTCTTTGGTGTCCTTGTCTTTAAATGTGGCTTTAAGCTGATATGTTTGTGCGTTTAGAGATATCGTGGCAAACAGTAGGAATCCCAACCCTACAAAGAAATTCTTGATTTGCATTCTACCTTAATATTAATGTGTACTGACTTTTAGACAATCCTTTCTCTTTAAAGTTTAATCCTGTCAGAATGAGATTCTATAAATTTTTTCCAGCTGGTAGAGGCCTCGGTGTCCATCATCGGGTTCGTGAGTTGGTAGTAATGACACATTGCTATCGCTATCGCGTCCGACGCGTCAAGGTATTTTATGTCAAGTTTAACGTCCATAGTATGCTCCAGAATGCTCTTGACCTGTTCCTTGGATGCGGCTCCTTTGCCGGTGATGGCCATTTTGACCTTCCTCGGAGCGTATTCGAACACCGGGATGTTTCTCTGGAGAGCGGCAGATATGGCGGCTCCCTGAGCTCTTCCCAGCTTGAGCATCACCTGCGGGTTTTTCCCATAGAATGGGGCCTCAATCGCAATGTCGTCGGGATTGTACTGGTCCATCAATTCTCCGACTCTTTCCAGAATGGTGTTCAGTTTCCTGAAGTGATCTTTTGTCTTGCGCATGTCAATCACCCCCATATCCACGAAGTGGACCTTCTTCTTATCTACAAGGATAACCCCGTAACCTAAGATGTTGGTTCCGGGGTCAATTCCCATTATAACTCTCTGATTTTTAACGGCCATCAGTCGATAACGTCAAAGCCTGTGTATTTTCTCAATACCTCCGGAACGGTGACCGTTCCATTCTTCTGGTTGTTTTCCAGCAGAGCGGCAACAACTCTCGGGAGAGCCAGTGAACTGCCGTTCAGGGTGTGAGCCAGATTTGTCTTTCCTTCGGCATCTTTATATCTCAGTTTGAGACGGTTTGCCTGGAAAGTCTCAAAATTGGATACCGAACTTATTTCCAGCCAGCGGTCCTGTGCAGCAGAATAGACTTCGAAGTCGTAGGTGATGGCTGAAGTGAAACTCATGTCCCCTCCGCAAAGTCTGAGTATCCTGTATTTCAGTCCCAGGCTTCTGACAAGGTTCTCCACGTGCGCCACCATGCCGTCAAGTGCTTCATAAGACTTGTCAGGCAGCGTGAGCTGTACAATCTCCACTTTGTCGAACTGGTGAAGTCTGTTGAGACCGCGTACGTCTTTGCCGTAAGAACCGGCTTCACGACGGAAGCAAGGGGTGTAGGCGGTCATCTTTACCGGAAAATCTTCTTCTTTGAGAATGACGTCCCTGTAGATGTTGGTCAGGGGAACCTCAGCAGTAGGGACAAGGTAGTAATTGTCGACCGTTGCGTGATACATCTGCCCCTCTTTATCAGGGAGTTGTCCGGTGCCGAAACCTGACGCTTCATTGATCATCACAGGCGGTTCCATTTCGGTATAGCCGGCCTTCGAGTTGAACTCGAGGAAGTAATTGATGAGCGCTCTCTGGAGTTTGGCGCCTTTACCTTTATATACGGGGAATCCTGCGCCGGTAAGTTTCACCCCAAGGTCAAAATCAATGATATCCAACTTCCTGGCAAGTTCCCAGTGTGGAAGAGGATTCTCTCCCAAATCCGGAACAGAGCCTTCCATTTTGACTACTACGTTGTCTTCAGCGCCTTTGCCAGCCGGAACCTGAGCGCATGGAAGATTTGGAAGAAGAACCAGACAGTCATTCTGTACTTTGCTGACCTCCTCCATGGCTGTTTCGAGCTCTTTGGACTTGTTTTTCAATTCAGCCACTATGGCTTTGGCTTTATTGGCAGACTCTGCGTCGCCTTGCTTCATGAATGCGCCTATCTCGTTGGCGCGAACCTTCTGCTCTGCAAGGCAAGAATCCAGCTCTCCCTGCAGCGAGCGGCGCTTCTTATCGGCGTCAAGTATCTTTTCAACTATTTCTTTTGCGTCAAAATTTTTAACAGCCAGTCGGTCGATTACGAATTGTGGCTGTTCGCGAAGAAGTTTGAGAGTAAGCATTGTTCTGTTTTATTGTACAAACAACAAATTTAAGAATTATTTCAATAGTTTCAATCCGAGTCCCGGTCTGTCAGGAAGCACTATTTCTCCATCCTTCACCACCATTCCCTCGAATCTGTCGTTTGTGATGAGAAGGTTTCCGTCGATGTCGCAAAAGTCTGCCAAAGGAGCC
>JAFSTD010000020.1 GCA_017450655.1 Bacteroidales bacterium
CAGCTATGTACGATGATTTCGTAGCAGTAAGCGCACCGCTCAAGGGAGTCGTTCCTTTCGAAGTAAAGAAACGCACCACCCCTCCGGGTCCAAGACCTACTACAGCCAGCGGTTCAGACCACGCTTACTTTGCAATGAACGGTGTTCCTACCATCTCTTTCGACCTGGGAGAACCTACCGGAAGCAACTTCAACTACAGTGATATCTGGCACACAGACCGTGACTTGTACAACAAGATGATTCCTGAGAATCAAGAGAATACAGTTACAATCACTGCAATCATCGCTTACGGTCTGGCTAATCTGGATCACATACTTGACCGCACAGGTCTTTACAGATAAAAACTATAATAATTACGATAATGAAAAAGCTCTTCACACTATTGTTCTTCGCGTTTCTGACGTGCTCGAGCGCATTCGCCCAGGACTATTACGTAGTATGGGGAAAAGTGACTGACACTGTGGATGGTGAACCTGTTTATTTGTCATCCGTCACTCTGTCTAAAACCAACATTGCCACTGTGACCAATGCAGACGGCGTATTCTCATTAAAGATTCCAATCATAGAGAGTCGTGGCGCATCGGTTGAAATCTCTCACCTCGGATTCATTACGGCGACAGTAAGTATTGAGGAGCTTTTGAATACAACCCAGAAGAATCCGCTTCCAATCAAGCTGACCAAAACTACAATCATGCTCGATCCTGCCACAATCGTGGCGCTGGAAGCTTCCACCGTTGTGAACGAAGCTTTCTATCGGGTAAGACAAAACTATTCGAGAGACTACGAAGTTATGACAGCCTTCTACCGCGAGACGATCAAGAAGAACAATAACAAGTATCTCTCTATGTGCGAAGCGATTCTGGACATTTCCAAAGCCCCTTACGAAAGTATCGTATCCGACAGGGTCGGTATTTACAAGGGGCGCGGAAGTGTCAATTACAACTCAGCCGATACACTTTTCATCAATTATCAGGGAGGTGTGACCGGCACCCTCGAACTCGACGTCGTTAAAGACCCGTTCATCGGCGTCTATATGACTGACGTTCACAAATCCTACGATTTTAAATTCGACGTTCCAGCCGTAATCGACAACAGGAATTTCTACGTGATCAACTTCAACCAGAAGCCTACCGTCGACGTTCCGCTCTACAAGGGAAAGATTTACATAGAGACCGAGACCTTTGCAGTGGGAAGAATCGAATTTTCAATCAATTCAGCCCGTTTCCCGGAGGTAGTCTCAAATTACGTCGTAAAGCATCCTCGCGATACGAAGTTTGAACTGGATGACACAGATTACATCATCAACTATAAAGAGAGCGAAGGGAAATGGTATTACGACTACGGCAGAATGGAGATCAACATCTCCGGCAAGAAGAAAAACAATCTGTTCAAAGCCCGTTACAAGATAGTTTCCGAGCTTGCAGTCACAGACCACTATGAAGGTAAGCTCGAAATAGATCAGGAGAACAGACTCACCTACCGCGACATTCTCCAGTCCAAGATCGATTCTTTCACTGACGAGAATTTCTGGGAGGGATACAACGTAATCGAGCCTGACAGGAGCATTGACCAGATTCTGAACACCATCGTCAAACAATTACGCCGCCGTCGTTAAATTAATTACAACTTATGAAACTTGACAAATTTTTGCAGTTATTTGTAGTTAAAGAGAAAAGATTTTTTCCGCTATTCATAAAGCAGGCGGAGGTAACTGTAAAGGCTGCCACTTATCTGGTAGAGATTACACAGGAAACCGATAACGACAGCAGGAAAGTGCTGGCTCACAGAGTCAAAGAGTGTGAGACTGCCGGTGATACCATTACCGACAAGATTCTCGAAGAATTGTTGAAAGCATTCGTCACCCCATTTGACCGTGAGGACATCCACCAGCTTGCATCCACAATGGACGCATTCCTCGACATCATCAATGACAGTGCCAAGAAAATAGCTATCTATCAACCTGTCAAGACTGACCAGAAGTTGATTCAGATTGCCAACTACATTCTTGAAGACACCCAGTTAGTCAAAGAAGCCACTCTCCATTTCGAGAACTTCAGGAAGAATACCGCGAAAGTGAGCGAACTCTGCGACAGGATCAAGGAGATTGAGCACGTCGTTGATGACATTTACGAATCCTACATGAACTATATCTTCAACAACGAGAAAGACGTTGCCGAGCTTATCAAAGGGAAGAATATCGTTCAGGCGCTCGAGGATACCACCGACCAAGCGAAAGACCTGTCAGAGGATATCAGGAGCATAATCGTAAAAATGAGTTAAGTCTGATGCTTGTACTGGTTATCATTTCAGCTCTGCTGGCATACGGCTTCACGTTCCTGAACGGAATGAATGACGCGGCCAACTGTATTGCCACCGCGATTACAACAAAGGCCCTCTCTCCAAAGGGAGCTCTGGCATGGACAGCCTTCTGGCAATTCAGCGCAGCGTTTATTTTCCCTATGACTGTGGCGGGGACAATGGGAAAGGGAATCATCGACACTTCGGTAATCTCCCCTCTCGTCATCTTCTGCGCCCTGATGGGAGCCGTCATCTGGATATACGTCTGCACCCATCTGGGATTGCCTATTTCGGCTTCACACGCCCTGATCGGCGGCCTCGTAGGCCCCGTATTCTTCGGATTCGGCTGGAGTCACGTCATCTCAAGCGGATTCTGGACAATCGTGCTGTTCATTCTGGTTGCGCCGCTTCTCGGAATCCTGATGGGATTCATTTTCAACTGTCTGATATTGTTTCTGTTCAAGAAATCCAACCGGCGCAAAGCCGAAAACGGTTTCAGAAGAGCGCAGCTCGTAACTTCTGCAGCGTTCTCTCTCGGTTTCGGAGGAAACGACGGACAGAAAACCATCGGTGTGGTAGCCATCCTGCTCTACTCGTTTGCAGCGACCAATCCTGACCACTGGCTTACGACAATCATCAATCCGGCGACTGTAGCCGGTGAATCTTCAGCCTCGGGACTTTTCGTGCCGTACTGGCTGCTGTTCTCATCTTATGCGGTGATTGTATTGGGTACCGTAATCGGAGGCCGTAGAGTGATCAAGACCCTCGGAGAAGGTATATCAAAGGTAACTCCTCCACAGGGATTCTGCTCTGAACTCTCCGGCGCGCTCACCCTTATCATTACCGCACTGTTCGGAATTCCGGTAAGTACCACCCACACCATCACAGGCGCGATTATCGGTACCGGACTGACACGCGGAGTCGGAAGCGTCCGCTGGGCTACAGCCAAAAACATCATCGGCGCCTGGGTATTGACAATACCGGCGACCATAGTTGTTTCAGGATTGCTCTACCTATTCTGTAATCTGTTCGTACACTAATCGAGAGTGTAGCCTACAGTATGAACCAACGTAATGACCTGAGAACTCCTCAGGTTCATTTTTTTTGCCAGTTCCTCTTTCGGAACAAGGGCTCTGGTCACACTGCCTAGGCCGAAAGCCGCGCAGAACATATAGATATTCTCGCTGATGAATCCCGCATTTGCGTAGATTGCCTCTGTAACGCCCTGAGGAGTCTTGCCGATGATTTTGGTTGTATCGGAGACAATTATCAGGTTCACGGGAGCGTCAGCCACATAGTCCTGCATCGCAGATGCCATTCTCAGGTCATCGCCGTTGATCATCACCAGCGTGTTGGCTGCGGCATCATACAGATAAGTTCCGCTGCGGAGTGAGACGTACAGGTCCACTTCCTGGCGGTTGTGAGAAGTTGGCGCCGTCCTTCTGTCGGCGCGATTGAAACCCCACGCTGACCATAGCAGATTGGAAAGTGTCTGAAGGTCAATTTCTTTGGTAGGGTCGTAGTTTCTTTGGGTTGCTCTCTTGGAGAATGCATCCATAATAGGCATTCCGCCTGTTCTGACTGGTGCAGGTAATACTATGTTGTTCATTGTTTCAGATATTTTTCAATTTTTTCAGGGGTACCCAGATCATATATCTTCAGATCGGGATAAGTAGCAGCTTTGATTGTAAAATCCTTGCAAATAGAGAGATAGAAGTCTATGATTGAGAATTTGTCAGGCCATCCCTCCATCAGGGAGAATACGACGGGCGACACGCACTGTATGCCGGAGTAAGCCAGTAAGTGGCAGTTGGTCAGATCGAGCGACTCGTACGGAGTCTTCACCTCGCCAGTCACCACGTTCGTCCACCCCACAAGTCTGTAATTCTCATCAAATACGAGATATCTCTCGGTAGCGCGGGCGCTCACCAGCACGGTGGCCGCACAGTTACTCTCCAAGGCATTCCGGGCAGCATCAGCAGCGAACTTGGTATAATCCAGATTGGAGAATATGTCCACGTTGTGCACCATGAACAGCCCGTCCCCGAGCAATTCTGCAGCCTTCTTGACAGCGCCTCCCGTCTCAAGAGGTTCGGGCATCTCTTCGCTGATTTCGATATGGCAACCGAAATAGCCGTAGCCGGCAAGATAGCCCTCTATCTTCTCGGAAAAATGATGCACGTTGACCACGAAATCGTCGAAGCCGTACTTCTTCAGAGTCTTGACATTGTGCTCCAGCATAGTCTCATTCCCGATGCGAACCAGAGCCTTCGGATTTGACTTTGTCAGATCCTTCAGTCTTGTACCGAGACCGGCCGCGAGAATGAAAACTTTCATGCTACAGTTCCTCCGTAATGCCAAGCGCTTTGTGACTGAGAATAACTCTCACGTCAAATCTGGACAGAATATGCTGGGCAAGCCTTTCCGCGCAATAAACCGAGCGGTGACGGCCTCCGGTGCACCCGAAAGAGAACATCGCATGGTCGAACCCGCGGCTTATGAAATAGGATATGTGCTTGTCTACAACAGGATAAAGGGATTCGAGGAACTCAGTTATGTCTCCGTCCTCCTCGAGGAAATCTATGACCTCGCGGTCCCTGCCGGACATACTCTTGAACCGCTCGTATCTCCCCGGATTCGCGTAAGCTCGGCAGTCGAATACGAAACCGCCTCCGTTGCCGCTCAGATCGGTAGGAACTCCTTTCCTGTATGAGAAGCTGTTCACCTCAACCGTGAGAGTGCCGGGAACCGTCACCTCAACGCCTGAAGAGAACATGGATTTATTCTTTACAATCTCGGCCAGAACCTCGGTCAGATACGGATAATCGTCGAACGAAGTATCAAGCAGCCCTGAGAGATTGTCGAGGGCGTACGGAATGGACATGATGAAATGAGGTTTCTTCTCATAAAGGCCTCTGAACCCGTACGCGCCGAGGGTTTGCAATGAGCGGAACAGGACGAAATGACGCAAAGTGCTCAGGAATTCGACCCTGTCCACGTCAGTATATTTCTTCAGAGAATCGAGATAGCAAGTCACGAGCTCGCTCTTCACATTCTCCGGAAAAGCCGCCCTCGCCTGCCATACGAACGAAGCCACGTCGTAGTGTACCGGACCGTAACGGCCTCCCTGGAAATCGATGAAAAACGGCTCGCCGTCGGCGGAGATTATCACGTTGCGGCTCTGGAAATCGCGGTACATGAAGCCCCACGTATGAGCGCCTAACAGATTCTTTTTCAGAGAATTGAAATCCTTCTCCAACTTTATCTCGTCGAACTCCACGCCGGTCAGCTTCAGGAAGCAGTATTTGAAATAGTGGAGGTCGAACTCTATATTATACTCATCAAACTTACTCTGCGGATAGCAGAATGAGTAGTCAAAATCATCTCCAGTGGCGAACTGGAAATCGGGAAGCAGTGAAACCGTCTTCTTCACAAGCTCCAGGTCATCCAGCCTGTCGAAAAGAGAATCGTAACCGATATCTTTCTGGATATAGCAGAGGCGGTCATCGCTGACACCGTAAATATTCGGCACCGGAAGCCCCATAGAATAGAAATAGCGAGCCAGCTGAATGAAGGCGTTGTTCTCTGCAACCGACTGACCTTCAGTGAAGATCACAGATTCAGGGACGGAAGTATCTTCCCCCAGCGCCTCGTTTCTGTAGACGCGGTAGTTGCGACGGCTGCTCCCCGAAGAAGCGATGACTTCGATCTCGCCTGGATCAGCTCCGAATACCTCTCTGTAAAGCTCTTTCAACATATTAAGCGGCTCTCATTGTCTTGTCGGGGCTCACTCTGGCTATGAATACGGAGGTGACTCTCAGAATCGTCATTATCACAACCAAAGAAAGGATATCCGCCAACAGTATGTAAACAAAGTTAATATCAATCGGGACGTATTTCACGAAATAATTGTCGGGATTTAAAGAAATCACCTTGAAATACTTCTGCACCAGGCAGAGAATCAGGGCAAAGACGTTTCCGATTATCAGCCCCTTCCCCACGATGTTCAGCGATACGTGCCTGAATATCTCGCTTACGCCCTTGTTATCCATGCCCAGAGCCTTCAGGAGGCCTATGGTGGACATTTTCTCAAAGAGAATGATCAGCAGAGTTGACATCATGTTGAAGCCCGCCACTATCACCATCAGAATCAGGACGATTACCACATTGAAATCCAGCAGCGTCAGCCAGTCGAACAGATTCGGGAAAATTCTCTTTATGGAAGTGGTGAACAGTCCGGGATCATTCTCGCTTCCATGCTCGAACACGAATTCTTCCACCTGTTTGAAACCGTAATCTATAGGTGTCCCCGGAGTGAGCGACACTTCAATCGTCGAGACCTGTTCCGGCTCCCAGCCGTTTATTCTCTGGACGTGTCGGATGTCAGCCAGAAGCAGAGTTTTGTCAATATTCTCCAGCTGAGCATCATAGATACCGCAGACGTTGAACTTTCGCACCTTCACTTCATCCGAAATGAAGTAGGCCGTAACGTCACTTCCTATCCCGTACCCCATCGCATCAGCCATGGTCGTCGAGATCACCACGTCATTGGAGATTCTTCCGCTGTAATCGGGCATTACGCCCTCCGCCAGCACCGATTTGAAAAATGCGGCATCGTACAGAGAATCAATACCTTTCAGATATACAGCGTAGATATTCTCGTCAGTCTTAAGCAGACCTGCCGTATAAGCCACAGGCCTTGTCTTATCCACAAAAGACTGATTCTCAAGCTCCTCCAAATAAGTGATATTTTTGGTGAAAGGATACTTGTCATTCATCACGGACTGCCCCGGCTGCACCAGCGCCACCTCTCCCATAAAGCCGGAAGCCTTGGTCTTGATCTCCTTTCTGAAACCGGCCACGACGGTCACGGCGATAATGATGACCGCGATGCTCAGAGCAACGCTTATCACACCTATGGTGCTTCCTCTGGCATTCTCTTCCGCCCTTAGCTTCCTGCCTATAAAACGACCGGCTTTCATGGTAAATTAGTCTATAACTTTCTTATACTCACCGTATCTGTAGATAATGTCGTCCACGTATGATACGGTCTGCTTCCCCATAAACGAAGGATTCTCCTTGAAAGAAGACGCTACTGAGTCCCAATCGTCAGGGTCATAACCATTCTCCCTCGCAAAGGCGCGGCAGTCGGCTATTCTCGCCTCTCCGGCATTGTAAGAAGCCAGAGCGAACTTCAAAACGTTCAGAGAATCGAGCCCTTCATCCTTGTAAAGATTGTAGAGATAGTTGAAATGGAGAGTTCCAGCCTTGATGTTAAGTTCGGGATTGTACAGATCTTCAATACCGTAACGTGCTGCGGTAGAAGGCTTTAACTGCATCAGTCCCTGAGCGCTCTTATTGGACTTCGCTCCCAGATAATACTGTGATTCCTGATAGGTGATTGCAGCAATCAACATCCAGTCCTGCCCTACGAAATTGCTGTATTTCTTGATAATGTCATCATACGGAGAGAGATACGTCACAGGTGTAGTGCTCGCCGCAATGGACTCCAGCTTGTACGACCTGAAGAATCGCACGCACATTCTCTCGTAGACACGGGTCTTGAGGAAGGAAGAGAGCCAGAAATTGACGTTGTTTATAAGATCCGGATCTTCATTGCTGAAAACCATTACCAGATCCTTTCTGACTGGGATACTTGTCGTCACCTTACTCCACATGTTCGCAGGAATCGCCAGACTGTCAGTCACGATTATATCGATGTCGCCTCCCAACTTCTTCCAGGCGCCGTTGTCGGCCGGGAGAATGTTGATCTTCTTTCCTGCCTCGTCTCCGTAGTTCTGCAGAAGCTCGTAGCTGAAGCCAACCGCACGTCCCTGTATGGAAGAGAGACGGCTGTCAACCAGAATGACGCAGTTGAGGCTGTCCGCACTCGATCTGAAAAAGAGCCCCCGCTCCTTGTCATGCTTGGCCAGAATCAGACTCACAATGATGAAGACCACTATGAGAAAAGCGATGATTATTATCTTTTTCTTGTTCATTATCAATAGAATGGCCAGAATATGCCGAACTTCAGCAAACGGTCGGTCATAATGTATCTGTTGGCTGAGAAATAGTCCTTGAACGGCCATCCGTAGGCCACATTCTCATACTTGACGAATATGCTGGCCTTCTTCCACTGCATATTCACAAACAGGTCTATGTAAGGATTGGTGTGAGTCTCCTCCTTGTTCTGATTGTAGAATACACCCAGATCCGGACAGTATCCCGGGAACTTGAAAGGAGATGTGATCAGGGCGTTCGCACCAACCTGCATCGTCATAACGTTCTTTACGACAGGGAATTGGATGTAGTACCTCAGGTTCGCCGCAAGTTTCGGCAACGGAAGTACGTCCTGGTTTGAAGAGGTCTGGAACAGAATCCTGTTGTCAAAGTGGAAATTCCACACTTTGAAATTCTTCTGAAGATATACTGAAAGCACCTGCACCGGAGCCTCCGCCTGGCGAACGAACGTCAGTGAATCGTAGTAAATCCTGTTTGTCAGAATAGAGTAGCCTACCGAAGCCTCCAGATCCCAGTGCGGAATATCCAGAGTAGCTTCGAACCTTGTCTCGTTGGACTTCCTGAACTCATTATCCCACTGGTGGTGGTTATAATAGAGCTTCTGCTCGAACGGGTGAGGCGTAACCGTATTTGTCTCGGCGTGAGCCCTCAGGTTTATTCCATCCTCGAACGGGAACACCGAGAACTGCAGGTTCGCCGCCGCCCTCAGATCCCCGGCATAATAGCCTGAGAGATAGTACTGGGCATTTGCATCCCAAGAGAAATACTTCCTGAATTTGCCTTCCACCCCTCCGTAGACATACGTATTGTGCTTCCAGTCAATATTCTTTACAGTAACGTCATAATCGGGCTGGAACGCATAGAATCCGAGTAGCTGATACCCGATTCCTGCATTTATCGTGGAGAGAATCGCATCCTTCGAGAATGGTTGCAGATTGATGAACAGCTTGTTCTCAAAACGTCTCACTGATATTGAATCGCTGGAGCCTTTATTGCTTATCACGTTGATATCCTGATAGTACTGACGCTCGGCAGCACTGGTCAGTTCATCCACATAATGCTTAGAATATGTAGAGAATTCCAGGCTATGCCCCACGTAAGCCACCGTTCCCTCTCCTACTCTCAGCGAATCACGGTTCTTGCGGAAGAAGTTCATCGGAACCGCAAGGCTCTGCGTCAGGAATATCGTACGGCGTTTCAGTTTGTTGCTTGCGCTGGACAGATTGATAGGAACCACTTTCTTGTCTATGATCGTGTCCCTCACCATTTTTATATCTTTCACACCGCCGTTCTCTTCCCTCACGATAGTCTGGCCCAGGAATCCGAAATGAACCTCATATCTTTTGCCCAGATAATCCACCCCTACGTCCCAGTTCTTGTTGGCGGTATTCTCGTTAGTGAGCATACCCGCGCCGCCGTACTTCTGGTAAAGCAGTTTCACGTTCAGCGCCGGAGTAATGTTCATGGTGGTCAGAATTCTCACATTCTGCTCCTCCTTCGTCCTCACGGAGAATGTGGTACCGCTGTACACCAGCTCCGTATAAGGGGTCTTGACATTGTACATTACCGCCGTCTCGGGAGTGTATGAATAAGCCAGATACGGCTCGAAGAACGGAGCCACCTTCAGATTCTCCCGCTTGAAATAGTTGAAGCTCATCGAAGGTGAACCGGCAACTCCCAAATGCACGGCATTCAGATCTTTGCGATAAATCTGGAGATCGTTGAAATTGTAATTGTAGGTAGTGTCGTACTTCAGAAGGTTTATCTTGTTGGTGTTCTGACTGTGAGTCCACAGCAACAGCCTCCTGTAATAGAGAGAATCAGGGATCAGGTAAGTGTCCAGAATTCTCGGGGTATTCTTGAAGGCGCTGTCGCGGCTGTACTTCCTATTGGCCCTCTGCGCCTTTCTTATATCCTTTGCATCAGGCAGATCCGAGCCCAGCACCAAATAGTATTCTCTCTCCAGAGAATCCATCAGGAACAGGGTGTAATCATCCAGCTCCAGAAGACTCATGTACAGAGAATCGTCAAGCCACTCCTGGGAAATACCGGAGAATTTGCCCGTAGTATCCTGCAGAATAAGACGATAGACGCTTTTGCGCGCATAGGCGTCTCCGTTCCCGAGAACCGAGAATGCCAGACATGCCGCAACGGCGACGAAAAACTTTATTCTGCTCAGACGACTCATTTAAACAAGCGTAACTCCGGATGCTTCGAGCTCACCCAAAGCATTCTTATGACCATCGAAATCTACAAAACCCAGACCATCCACCAGCAACTCCACATCGTGACCGGCATTTATAAGGTCTTTGCAAGTATTCAGCACACAGTATTCGGTGGCTATACCGCACACACGGACATCCTCCGGAAGAACGTCGTTCAGAGGCAGTCCGTTCACGTCTCTCGCATCAAACCCTGAGTACTGCTCGACTGCAGGGTCAGTCCCTTTGTAGAAGCAATTGGCTTCCGAAGGTCTCTGGGCCTCATTCTCAAGGTTGTAGAATGCCTCGTGAATGGCTCCTCCCTTTGTCCCTGCCACGCAGTGAACCGGCCAGACACCTCCGTTCTTCTCGAAAGAACAGTGATTCTCCGGGTGATGGTCCAGCACGTACTGGACTTTCAGATTCTGGTGACTGTTAATGTATTGTACCACCATTGCCACGGCATTTACAGCGTTGCCGCAAGCAAGGGAGCCGTCGATAAAGTCGTACAGCATGTCGACTACGACAAGCGCTTTATTGTTGTCCGCTGAGTTCATTTATTTCTTCTATTATTCTGTTGATAAGGCCCATCTTGACGTCATAAAGATCATCCGATACGTCCACTTTATAATAGTGAGGATTTATCAGACGAGTCTGCGTCTTGTTCAGATGTTTCAGGTTGTCAAGATAATACTCCCGTTTTTCAAAAATCGTAGGCTCTTCAACGGCCTTCTTGCCATTCTTCATCACGTGAAGCTGAAGAGGCTTGCTGGTATAGGTGCCCGCCTTGAAGACGGTGGTTTTAGTCTCGTCGAACTCCGCCCTGACGTTCAGCGTCTCACCAGCCAGAATCTTCTTCTCGAAAGAATCTCCTCTCAGGCAGATGATGTCGGCCTTGAACTGATCGTCCTGAATAATTCTGTAAACAATCTGGAAACCGGGGTTGATCAGTTTCACCTTATCCTCGGAACGCTTCAGTACCGGCTGGCTGTCAATCTGAACTAGCTTGTAGACATTGCCGAAACAAGGATTGTGCTTGCTGGTAGCTATGGCGTCACCCACTCCGTAAGCGTCAATCTTGCAATTCTGAGCCTCCAGGTTGGAGATGATATATTCATCCAGAGAATTGGTAGCGAAGATCTTGCACTTGGTAAGACCTGCAGCATCCAGCATCTCACGGCATTTCTCCGATAGATAAGCAAGGTCACCGCGGTCCAGACGGATACCGTAACCCTGAGGATAGCTGTCGTCGATACCATTGGCCTTGAAAGCCTTTATGGCGTTGGGAATACCGCACTTCAAGGTGTCGAAGGTATCCACAAGGAGAATAAGCCCCTCGCCCCTGTGGGTCTTCAGGTAAGAATCGAACGCCTGATACTCTCCCTTGATTGAGACGCCGAAAGAGGTAGTATAGCTGTGAGCCATCGTACCGCTCGAAGCGAATCCGAAAGTATTGGCAGTCAGAATGTTGGAGCTATTGGCGCAACCGGCTATGAAAGCGGCCTTACCGCCGTAGATTGCAGCCCACGGACCGTGAGCCCTGCGGCTGCCGAACTCGCTGACAGGCTTTGTAGTAGCGCGTGTCACTCGGGAAGCCTTCGTTGCCACAGCCATCTGGTGATTCATAATGCAGAGCATCGGTGTCTCGAGCACCTGCGCCTGAATCAGAGGCGCTTCCACCGTGATTATCGGCTCAGAAGGGAACGCTATCTCTCCCTCGCGCATAGCGTACACATTGCCTGTGAAACGCATCTTTGCAAGGTATTTACGGAAATCGGCATACTCTTCACCGGGGATAAACTTCTCGAAAAAACTCTCATCTTCATTACCCAACTGGGATATCATATCCAGCACCTCTCTCACGCCGCATACCACGGCCCAGTTATTCTTGTCGGGTGCGCTTCTGAAGAACAGGTTGAAGATGGCAATCTGCTCCTGTCTGCCATCCTTGAAGAATGACTTTCCCATTGTATACTGGTACTTGTCGGAGCAATACGCTATGTTTAATTTGTCCATCCAAAACGTTTTTAATAACTGGTAAAGTTAATAAAAAGCTATATCTTTGCCAAAATCCTAAATGACACAATGAAAAAACTCAGTATCGCAACCCTGGCGCTTTTATTTCTGACAATGTGCAATCTCAACGCGCAGAATCTGTTAGAACAACTTGAAGCGCTCCCTTCAGTTCAGAAAGTTGAAACCCTCGACAGCGGAGATTTCGCAGAGAAATACCTCCTCTATTTCGAGCAGCCGATTGACCACAAACACCCCAAGAAGGGCACTTTCACCCAGAGAGTGTTCGTAAGCAACGTATCCGTGGACAGCTC
>JAFSTD010000021.1 GCA_017450655.1 Bacteroidales bacterium
AGGAGTTTGAAGAGCTACGGGAAGCGAGCAAGAAGCGTTGCGCAGACGAGGAACAGTATAACCTCGTCATCAAGGCTTTCGAGTTTGCAAACAAAGCGCACTGGGATGTAAGGCGAAGGTCCAACGAGCCTTATATTCTCCACCCTATCGCCGTCGCCAAAATTGTGGTTAACGAGATTGGCCTTGGTTGCAAATCAATTTGCGCAGCGTTGCTGCACGATGTGGTGGAAGATACAGAATACACCGTCGAGGACATCCGGATGCAGTTCGGAGACAGAATCGCCCTGCTGGTGGATGGTCTTACAAAGATCAAGACCGCTCTCGATCAGGATTCCATGAAGCCTCAAGAGACATTCCAGGCAGAGAATCACATCAGAATTCTCCTTACCCTCAACGACGATGCCCGCATCATCCTCATCAAACTCGCCGACCGTCTCCACAATATGAGAACACTCCAGTTTATGCCTGAATACAAGCGGGAGAAGATTCTCAGCGAGACAATGTACATCTTCATACCTCTCGCCCACCGCCTGGGTCTGTTCAACATAAAGACGGAAATGGAGAATATCTGGCTCCGTTTCAAAGAGCCGGAAGTTTATGAGCGTATCTCAAACAGACTGGAAGAGATAAAGGAGGAGAAGAAAGATCTGATACAGCGCTTCATCGACCCTGTCTCCGAAATCATAGCCACAAACGGATTCCTGTTCAAGGTAAGTTACAGAATCAAGACACCGTATTCCATCTGGAAGAAGATGGAAATCAAGAAGATACCTTTCGAAGAGATCTTTGACCTGCTGGCAGTCAGGATTATTTTCAAGCCTAAAGACACTTCATCCGAAAGACAGCAGTGCTGGGAAATATTCTCACTTATCACCGAGCAGTTCCACTACAAGTTCGACAGAACCAGAGACTGGGTTACACAGCCAAAAGTCAACGGTTACGAGGCGCTTCACCTTACTGTAATGTTCGAGGGAAGCTGGATTGAGGTTCAGATTCGCAGCGAAAGGATGAATGACATCGCAGAGCGTGGCGTGGCAGCCCACTGGGCTTATAAAGTCAACGGAGGAAGCGTCACTGACGATGAGCAGGATATGGACAAATGGCTGGCTCATATCAGTGAGATTCTGAAGAATCCCGACGCATCAGCTCTTCAGCGTCTGGACCAGATACAGAGTGAGCTGTATGTAAATGAGATAAGCGTGTTTACCCCTAAGGGAGAATCTCTCAATCTGCCGAAAGGTTCTACCGCCCTGGATTTCGCCTATTACATTCATTCAAAGATTGGCAACCACGCAATAGCCGCCAAGGTGAATTTCAAGTTGGTACCTCTTTCCCAGCCGCTTCGCAACGGTGATCAGGTTGAAATCATTACTTCGGAAACGGCTGAACCAAAACGGGAATGGCTCGAGTTCCTCAAGACAAACAGAGCTAAAAACCACCTGATAAACGCTCTCAAAGAGGATAGCACCAACAATATCCAGGAGGGTTACGAACTGCTCAGGAAGGAGCTTGAAAAGCGAAACATCAAGATTCAGAGACGCGTCCTCTTCAAGCTGCAGGATTATTACAATGCCCCGAGCAAAGACGAGCTTTACAACCGTATCGGACTGAGGCTCATCGACCTTTCCGACCTTGACACGGCCCTTAAAACCAACAGGATACAGCGAAATGTCCAGATGTGGGGATTCAAGCTTCTCACTCCGGCCAAAGCCGAGAACAAGATCAACGTCAAAGAAGATTACCTGCTTCAGGAAGACGTTGACAACGGCAAAATCTCCTTCAAGACAGATACCTGCTGCAGCCCTATTCCGGGAGACAACGTCGTAGGTATCGTCAATGAAGACAACACCGTAACGATTCACAAGACCAGCTGCGCCAAGTTCATGGCCATTGCGGCTACAAAAGGGAACAAAATAGTGGCGGTCAAGTGGAGCAAGCATTTCATGATGTCCTACCTCACCAGAATTGAGGTGAGCGGAATTGACAGACTGGGCATCCTGAGTGACCTCAGCCACGCCATTACACTGGGACTTGGCATCAACATCAGAAAAATATCCATCGAAAGTCACGATGAAATTTTCGAAGGTTTCATAGATTTGTACGTTCACAATACCAACGACCTCGAGAGTCTGATGGACAGCATCAAGAATATCAAGGGAGTTGAAAAAGTTAACAGAGTGGAGCTTAACGAGCAATGAAAAAAAGAGAAATAGTAAGTACTCTGATGATTGCGGCGACCGTGCTGTCGGCAATCGTATCCCGCTCGTGCGCCAACACGCAGACCCCGCCGAGCGGAGGCCCTAAGGATACGATTCCTCCTGTGCTGCTGAAAGTTACCCCGGAAAATGAGTCTACAAACTTTCCGACCTCCGGAGGCAAAATCGTACTGACTTTCAACGAATACACCGTCGTAAAGAATGCTTCGGACATCTATATGTCCCCTCCTACCAGGCGCAGACCTACCGTTAAGGTGAAAGGGAAATCGGTTGAAGTAACGCTCAACGATTCTCTTCAGGCCAACACTACATACACTCTCGATTTCGGAAATGCCCTGGCCGACAACAATGAGGGCAACCTTTTCCCAAGGTACGTGTATTCATTCTCTACCGGCGACGAGATAGATTCTCTGTATATGACAGGAAGGCTCGTCGACTGTGAGAAACTGCTTCCCGTCAAAGGCGCTCTGGTGGCATTGTATACAGGTGAAGGCGATTCAATCTGTATGTTTGAAAATCCGGTGGCTGCAGCTAAAACCGACGACTGGGGCTTTTTTGTAGTACGGAACATCAAACCTGTCGGATACAGGATATTCGCGTTCAATGATAAAGACGGAGACAGCAGATATACCATCGGCACCGACAAGATAGCGTTCTACGATTCTCTCTACGTGCCGACAAAAGTGATAAGGGATTCGGTGTACGAGCTGAGAAGCTTCAACATGAAGGATACGTCTGCCTGCAACGCGAGAATCGCCGATATAGAGCTGCGAATGTTCCAGGATTATTCTACAAGGCAATACATCCTATCAAAGGGCAGGATTAATCCGAAGATGGGATACATACGGTTCGCCGCTGCGAATGCCCAAATCAACTCATTCAGGATTCTAGGAATAGACGATACCCAGATTGTCACCCAATTCTCTCCAAACAAGGACAGTATGAACTTCTGGATCAATGAGAGCGGAGTTCTTCCGGACAGTTTGATGATAAACCTCAACTATATGAAGACCGATTCTCTGAGCAGGTTGGTTCCTACAAATGAGACGGTTATAGTTGCCATGACAAAAGAGGCTATCGCAGAATCGATGACTGACGAGGCAAAAGAGAAGGCCCTTGCGGACACTGTATTCACGCTTAACTCGGTATTTGACAACACCACCGTTGAGCAGGAAGGCATCCGCTACAACTTCGAGGCCCCTATTGTCACTCAAAATATTGACGGGATCGTTTTTACAAGTACAAATCCCCGCAACCAGACGGACACTTCCGTCTTTACGCTCAAGGTTGACGAGAACAATATCTGTTCATTCGTAATTCAACTCGACGAGGATTATCAGCAAGGCTACAAATACGAACTTCTTATTCCCGAGAATATTTTCACTGACGTTTACGGGCGCAAAAACAAATCCGACAAGATAACGTTCTCTCTTCCTAACGAAGATAATTTCAGCACCATTACGCTCAATTTCAGCAATGTACAGGCGCGTTACATCATTGAGCTGGTCAACAGGGAGAAGACCAAGACTTTCCGCAAGTTCATAATCGACAAAGACGAGTCCCTCTATTTCCCTTACGTTAAGTCAGGTACTTATTCTCTCAGAATTACCGAAGACAGAAACGGGAACGGAGTGTTCGACAGCGGAGATATGTTCGGGAAACGCCAGCCTGAAAAGGTGACCGTTTACAAGCTGGCGGACGGCTCAGAAGTATTCTATATCCCTGAGCAGACTGACGTAATACAAGATATTATTCTATGAGAAAGATTGCCATAATACTGATTTTTAGCCTGTTCCCTATTTTGGCTTCAGCCCAGGAAACTGAGGTGAAGGTCAAAGACCCCATGATGCCGAAAGGGATGATCGGTATTAAGTACAGCTACGGCATCAGCAACGTTTCGATGAGCCAGGACATTGAGACCAAGCCCGCCATGATGCCTCTGAATCTTTCGATTACATACACCTCCTACATGAACCTCTGGGATATTATGCCTTACTTCGGACTTCAGTTCGAAGCGAGATATTCTCACGAAGGTTTTAATTCCCGTTATCTCGGTAATGAGAGATATACCGTGGTCGATGCCTCCATTGTAAGTCAGTTTCACCTGGACTTTGCAGAGAGATTTCGCGTATTGGTAAACATAGGTCCATACGCCGGATACAGGCTTACCGTCAACAGAGACTGGAACGATATGGACAACCGTTTTGACTACGGACTTTACGGAGGCGCAGGCTTTGCCATTGTATTCAAGCCTTTTGAGATACACCTGGAAGGCAATTACAAATTCTCTCTGAGCAGCTACTATCACCCCAACAAGCTGAGCTACGACTACTGGCTGTTTGCCAGACCTAACTGCATCAGCATAAGTGCCGGAATATTCTTCCACATATTCTAACAGACAATGATTCAGAAGATTGAATATATCGTATGTGACGTTAAAGGAGTAAAGATCGGCGAAGGCGAGCCTATCGTAATCCAGTCTATGTGCAACACCCCTACTGAGGACGTTGCTGCCACTGTCAGACAGTGCAAAGAACTGCATGATGCCGGCGCTCAGCTGATTCGCATCACAACTCCCGGCTTGCGGGACGTAAAGGCTCTCGAGGAGATTAAAAAGGAGCTTCGCGCATCCGGAATTGAAACTCCCCTGGTTGCGGACGTCCATTTTAACGCAGACGTCGCCCTGGCGGCAGCTGCAGGCATTGCAGACAAAGTGAGAATCAATCCGGGCAACTTCTCCAAAGATCACGACATAGCTATCTCCAAGTTCAGAGAACTGATTTCCATATGCAAGAAATACGGTACAGCCCTGAGAATAGGATTGAATCACGGCTCACTCGGTGAGAGAATAACTTCTCTCTACGGAGACACTCCGGCAGGTATGGTCAAGGCCGTAATGGAATGGCTCTCCGTATGCGTGGAGGAACATTTCGAGAATGTGGTAGTCTCTCTCAAGGCAAGCAACACCAAAGTGATGGTGGACGCTTACAGGCTTCTATATATAACAATGGCTGAGGAACTTGGCAAATTGTTCCCTCTTCATTTGGGAGTCACGGAAGCGGGCAACGGAGACAGTGGAAGAATTAAATCTGCTGTCGGTATCGGAACCCTGCTTGCAGACGGCATAGGAAACACAATACGCGTATCACTGACAGAAAATCCTGTAAACGAGCTTCCGGTAGCCCGATTGCTTGCAGATCTCGCATCTCAAAAAGAATTCGACCTAAACTGCGCTACCTGGGAGGAATTCATCGTTAAAGCAGCTTATAAGTTTGCAGGACCGCTTCTTGACAACAAAGCGGACGATATATCTCTGATAGATGCCACGGTGGCAGGAAAGCACCTTTCCGAGGCCCAGATTGCCGATTATAGAGACGAACTGCTGCAGGCTTGCCGGAGGAGGTTCACAAAACCGGAGTACATCGCATGTCCGAGCTGCGGAAGAACCCACTACGACATTGAAACGGTGCTTGCCAAAATCAAGGAAGCCACAAAGGAATTCGCCGGTGTCAAGATCGCCGTCATGGGGTGCATAGTCAACGGTCCGGGCGAAATGGCTGACGCCGATTTCGGCTATGTCGGAGAAGGCGGGGGAAAGATTACTTTGTACAAAGGAAAAGAAGCGGTGATGAGAGGAATTCCTCAAGAAAATGCTGTAGAAAAATTGTTGGAATTAATTAAAAATAGTTAATTTCGTGCGCAGTAAAAATTACTGCAATGCAACTTTTCAACTCACAAAAGTCGGTTTTAAAATTAAGTGATGGCCTTGATTTTCAAGGCTTTTCTTTTGGTTATACGGGGCCATGTGAGGGAGAAGTCATCTTCTCCACATCAGTTTTCGGATGTCCTGAGAACCTCTCTGACCCTGCCTACGAAGGAAAAATCCTGTGCCTCTCCTATCCTATCATCGGAACGTACGGAGCTCCTTCGGAAATTGTTACTGACGGTATCTCCGATACATACCAGTCCGTGAAGCCTCACATCAGAGGACTCATCGTCCTTGATTACTCTTCTGACTTCAGTCACTGGGGGTCAAATAAGAGTCTGGATGCATGGCTTAAGGAATACAAGATTCCCGGTATTTACGGCATCGATACCCGACGCCTGTCAAAGCATCTTCGCGACAATGGCACAATGCTGGGACAGATAGTGCCTGACGGTTTCAAAGAGAATCCTGCCGTAGCCAATCCGGAACTGGAGAATCTGGTGGCAAAAGTGTCATGCACGGAGCCTTGCATGTATGGAAAAGGGGGCAAGAAAGTGGCTCTGATAGATTGCGGCGTTTGCAACAGCACACTCAGAATGCTCCTGGCTCACAATCTTGAGATAACCAAAGTTCCTTGGAACTACGACGGAGATCTTGGCGGGTATGACGGAATAGTCATCTCTTCAGGTCCCGGCAATCCGGCTTTATGCAAAGAGACAATCGCCACAGTGAAGAAAGCTCTTGAAGGTAAAAAGCCTGTATGGGGGATTGCTCTCGGAGCGAACATTGTGGAACTGGCTGCCGGCGCAAAGGTGAAAAGAATGAAATTCGGACACCACACCGCCAACCAGCCTGTAAGGCTTGCAGGCAGTGACGAGTGCCTGATAACTTCTCAGAATCAGAATTATACCGTAGACGAAGGTTCGCTTGGAAAAGACTGGAAACCTTACTACGTTAATCTAAACGATGCCACCCTGGACGGTGTAAAACACGTAACCAAACCGTTCTTTGCTACAGAATTCGAGGCAGAGCAGGTTGTAAAAGAATTTGTCAAAGCGTTATGATAGACAAGAGTTTGAAAAAAGTCCTACTGTTAGGTTCCGGCGCGCTCAAAATCGGAGAAGCCGGTGAGTTTGACTATTCCGGATCTCAAGCCCTCAAGGCAATGCGTGAAGAGGGGATCAAAACAGTTTTGATCAATCCCAACATCGCTACGGTTCAGACATCGGAAGGCATAGCAGACAAGATATATTTTCTCCCGGTCACCCCGTTTTTCGTTGAGAAAGTTATCAAGAAAGAGAATCCTGACGGCATTCTGCTCGCTTTCGGAGGCCAGACGGCCTTGAATTGCGGAGTACAACTGTTCAAACTGGGCATTCTCAAAAAATACAACATCAAGGTTCTCGGAACTCCCGTTCAGACAATCATAGATACTGAAGACCGCGACTGCTTCAACAAGAGAATGGAAGAGATCGACATCAAGATTATCAAAAGCCACGCTGTGGAGACTCTTGATGACGCTCGCAAGGCTGCCGCTGAATTGGGCTACCCTGTTATTCTCCGTGCCGCCTACGCACTGGGAGGCCTCGGAAGCGGATTCTGCGACAACGAAGAAGAACTGAACGTACTCGGAGCAAAATCATTCTCATACAGTCCTCAGGTTCTGGTTGAGAAATCTCTGAAAGGATGGAAAGAGATTGAATTCGAGGTAGTCAGGGACAAGTACGGCAACTGCATCACCGTGTGCAACATGGAGAACTTCGATCCACTTGGAATTCACACCGGCGAGAGCATCGTCGTGGCTCCTTGCCAGACTCTTACACAGCACGACATTACCAAACTCAGCGAGCTTGCCAAACTTATAGTACGCCACCTGGGCATTGTGGGAGAATGCAACATTCAGTTTGCATACGACCCATATTCAGATGATTACAGAGTGATAGAGGTAAACGCCCGTCTGAGCCGTTCTTCCGCCCTGGCATCAAAAGCAACCGGATATCCGCTCGCATTCGTAGCTGCCAAAATCGGCCTGGGTTACGGACTGTTCGAGCTGACGAATTCAGTAACAAAGACAACTCCGGCATTCTTCGAGCCTGCCATTGACTACGTTGTGTGCAAGATTCCTCGCTGGGATCTCAGCAAATTCCACGGCGTCAACAGAGAGATTGGCAGCAGCATGAAGTCTGTAGGCGAAATCATGGCTATCGGACGCACCTTCGAGGAGACAATCCAGAAAGGTCTGAGAATGATCGGCCAGGGCGCTCACGGTTTTATCGCAAACAAGGAGATTGTAGTTCCGGATATAGACAAAGCCCTCAAGGAGCCTACGGACAACCGTATCTTCGTAATTGAAAAGGCTCTTAGAAAAGGATATACAATCGATCAAATCCACGATCTTACCAAGATTGACAAGCTTTTCATCGAGAAGTTGAACAATATCGTTCTCATTGCCAATGAACTGGAGAAACTTAACAAGGTGGAGGATTTGTCAAAAGACATGCTCATTCTTGCCAAGAAAATGGGATTCTCAGACTTCCAGATCGGCCGTCTGATCTACAAAGACAAACTGGACACGGAGCAACAGGTGGACATTGTGCGCAACTACCGTAAAGGTCTGAACGTCATTCCGGTGGTAAAACAGATAGATACCCTTGCCGGAGAATACCCTGCAAAAGCAAATTACCTGTACCTTACGTACAATGGCACTGAGGATGACGTAGAATTCCACAATGACAAGAAATCAATTATTGTCCTCGGATCCGGAGCATACCGCATCGGAAGTAGCGTGGAGTTCGACTGGTGCAGCGTAAACGCTCTCCAGACTGTTAGAAACAGCGGATGGAGAGGCATTATGATAAATTACAATCCTGAGACTGTTTCTACCGACTACGATATGTGCGACAGGCTCTATTTCGACGAGCTGACCTACGAGCGCGTAATGGATATTTACGAGAAGGAACAGCCTCACGGAGTGATTGTATCTGTAGGTGGTCAGATCCCTAACAACCTGGCTCTCAGAATGAAAAATAACGGCGGAGTGAACATTCTCGGTACTACCGCAGAAAGCATTGACAATGCCGAGGACCGCCACAAATTCTCCGCAATGCTCGATACCATCGGCGTCGATCAGCCACAGTGGCAGGAGCTTACAAGCCTTCAGGATATCTATGATTTCGTGGACAAGGTGGGATTCCCTGTTCTGGTCCGCCCTTCTTACGTCCTTTCAGGAGCCGCAATGAACGTATGCTCCAACAAGGGTGAGTTGGAAGGATTCCTGAAACTGGCCGCCAACGTATCTCAGAAGCACCCGGTTGTAGTTAGCTGCTTCATCCAGCATGCCAAGGAGATAGAGTTTGACGCGGTTGCCCGCAAAGGTGAAATCGTAGCTTACGCTATTTCAGAACATCTTGAGTTTGCCGGAGTTCACTCGGGCGATGCTACAATCCAATTCCCTCCTCAGAAACTCTACGTTGAGACTGCCCGCAGAATCAAGAAGATTTCCCGCAAGATTGCGGAGGCTCTTCAGATTAGCGGTCCTTTCAACATTCAGTTCCTGGCCAAAGAGAATGACATCAAGGTTATCGAGTGTAACCTCCGCGCTTCAAGAAGCTTCCCGTTTGCTTCCAAAGTACTTAAAATCAACCTCATCGAGCTTGCCACCAAGATCATGATCGGTGAAGATATAGTACCGCCTCAGAAGAGCGCGTTCGACCTCGATTACGTAGGAGTGAAAGCTTCCCAGTTCTCATTCAGCCGTCTGCAAGGGGCTGACCCTGTACTGGGTGTGGACATGTCTTCAACAGGAGAGGTAGGATGCATCGGCGACAATACTGACGAAGCCATTCTCAAGTCAATGCTCTCAGTCGGATATTCAATTCCTAAGAAGAAGATTCTCATCTCTTCAGGTGACGGCGCTCAGAAAGCTCAGTTGCT
The DNA here is from genome assembly GCA_017450655.1 of Bacteroidales bacterium. GTDB lineage: Bacteria > Bacteroidota > Bacteroidia > Bacteroidales > UBA932 > Equibacterium. The sequence continues at coordinate 9,856 of JAFSTD010000021.1, forward strand.
CAGTGCCTGCAAACTGCTGATAGAGAATAATTACGAGATTTTCGCCACTGCTGGTACCTACAAATACTGCGTAGAAAACAACATCCCTGCAACCAGAGTTTTGTGGCCTTCTGAAGAGCCTGAATACGGATTCAGAGGAGCTCTCGACATGATTAAATCAAAAGAGGTAGAGCTCGTAATCAATATCCCTAAAGACTTGACTCAAGGAGAGTTGACCAATGGCTACAAGATACGCCGCGCGGCTGTCGACTTCAACATTCCGCTCATTACAAACGCCCGGCTGGCATCCGCTTTCGTCACAGCGTTCTGCAATATGAATGTGGACGATATCCAGATTAAAGGTTGGGATGAATACTAGCAGATTCTTCGAGGAGGTCGGTATCGGTCTCCTCGATTTTTTTCAGTTTACTCTGAATCTGGCGGGTTCTGACACCCTCCAGCTCATTGAGATTCTCTAATCCCAGTTCGATATTCTTTTTTGACTTGGCAATCAGCGCACCGAACGTTGAGAATTCTTTCTTTACCCCTGCCAGCACTTTCCATACTTCGCTGCTGCGTTTCTGAATTGCAAGCGTTCTGAAGCCCATCTGCAGGCTGTTCAAAAGCGCCGCAAGAGTGGTAGGCCCGGTGAGAATGACCTTGTAGTTATTCTGCAGTTCCTGGAGCAGGGATGCCGAGCGGACAACTTCGCTGTATATTCCCTCGAAAGGCAGGAACATTATGGCAAAATCGGTAGTGTAAGGAGGGCAGATATACTTCTCCTGAATGTCGGCAGCCATCTTCTTGATATCGCGGTAAAGAGCATTTCTTTCATTGTTCACCGCTTCAGGATCGGCGGCTTCGTAAGCCATCTGAAGTCTCTCGTATGATTCTCTCGGGAACTTGGCATCTATAGGAAGCCAGATATGGTCAGCCGTCTCGTCTTTGCCCGGGAGCTTGACTGCGTACTCGACCACCTGCTGGCTGCGAGGACGGACATGCACGTTAGCAGCAAATTGATCAGGAGCCAGAATCTGCTCCAGAAGCATACCGAGCTGCACTTCCCCGAGACCTCCGCGCATCTTGACATTACTGAGCACTCTCTTCAATCCCCCTACGTCCTGGGCGAGAGACTGCATCTCTCCCAGCCCTTTCTGAACTTCACCGAGCTGTTTGCCTACGGTTTCGAAACTCTTGCCCAGTCGCTCCGTAAGGGTCTTTTCAAGCTTTTCATCCACCGTGCTGCGAATCGTCTCAAGCTTGTCGTTGGTGACGTTGCGCATGGACTCCAGTTTCTCGTCGGTATTCTTTTTGAAAGAATCGAGTTTGTCGGTGATGCTGGTCTGCATATTGTCATAAATGTTCTTGGACATCTCCCGTG
>JAFSTD010000022.1 GCA_017450655.1 Bacteroidales bacterium
ATTCCATTCCTGTTCGGTACGATGATTGAGATCCCTCGCGCCGCTATCCTGGCCGACAGAATGGCCCGTACGGCACAGTTCTTCTCATTCGGTACCAACGACCTGACTCAGATGACTTACGGCTTCAGCCGTGATGACATTGGTTCGTTCATGAAGGACTATCTTGACAACAAGATCCTTCCGTTCGACCCATTCCAAAGCATTGATACAGAGTCAGTAGGCAAGTTGATTGAATGGGGTGTAATCGGAGGTAAGAAAACCCGTCCGAATCTTAAGACTGGTATATGCGGTGAGCAAGGCGGTGACCCTGCTTCAGTAGAATTCTGCCACAAGATTGGAATGACCTACGTTTCTTGCTCTCCATTCCGCGTTCCTATCGCAAGACTCGCTGCCGCACAGGCAGCAATCAAGCTAGACAAATAATTATGCGTTACGAGACTTCAAAAAGTGCGATTCTCGCAATCAAGGAGCCAAAGAGAGAGATCAGGCTTATTTCTCTAAAGGATGCAAAGATTGTCTGCGCAGTAGTGTACCTTCAAGATGAGAAGGACGTGAAAAACATTACGACGCTTGACAAATACGCCTCCACATACGGCTATGAGCTTCATATGCTCATTATCCCTAAAGAGAAGGTCCTCATCCCCTCATGCTGTATGAGAGAGAATTTCATTCTTTTCAACAACGGAGTCGACTTTAACAGCAAAGAAATAATCAATACAGATACGGTGGATGCATTCACAAGAATCAAGGCAGACATTTTCTTCAATCTTGCGTATGACTTCGTACCTGTAGTAGAAGCGATTTCTGCACGTTCTCTTGCTCATCTGAAGGTGAGCAAGAGCCGTAGCGGATATCATGGCGGAGATATCAACGTCAAGGTTACCTTCCGTCCGAAAGTATCACTCGCTGATACTTTTATCAACAATCTGGATATTCTCACAAAGAATCAGTAGATGCACTCTTTCCTCCATTACCTGTCGGTGACGCTGAAAGGCGTCTTCATGGGTGCAGCCAATGTCATCCCGGGTGTTTCAGGTGGCACAATAGCCTTATTGACAGGAATTTACCAAGAGATTATAGATTCCATAAAGTCTATAAACCTCACTTCGCTGAAACTCCTTTTCGAGGGCAGATTCACCGAATTCTGGAAAAGCATCAACGGCACATTTCTGCTGGCGCTGGCAATCGGTATTGTGATAAGCATTCTGCTTCTTGCCAATCTGATGCAGTACTTGCTTGATTACCACCCTATTCCAACATGGTCATTCTTCTTCGGTCTTATCCTGATTTCCGCCTATTACATCCTCCGGGATCTGAAAGGATGGAAATGGTATGATATTCTCGGTCTTCTGCTGGGAATAGCTTCCGGAGTTACCATATGCCTTGTCACCCCTGCGGAGACCACCAACGCACTCTGGTTTATCTTCGTCTGCGGAGCCATTACAATGTGCACCATGATTCTTCCCGGTATTTCGGGAAGTTTTGTTCTGCTTTTGCTCGGCAAGTATGAATTTATAATGGATGCCCTGAGCGATTGGGACTTCGGTATTCTCGCAGTGTTCGCCGCCGGAGCAATCGCCGGTATTCTGGCATTCTCACACCTGCTTTCGTGGCTTCTGAAACGATTCTACAACGTTACGCTCACCTTTCTGTCAGGACTTATGCTGGGTGCGCTCATTAAAGTCTGGCCATGGAAAGTCATTACGTCCTATGGCACTGACATTCCGGTACTTCCGGGAGAATATGCTTCAGAACCGCTCGTCGGCCAAGCTGTCGTCGCGGCGCTGTGCGGAATCCTGCTTGTAGTGGTGATCAACACCCTTGCAGGTCGCAAGCAAAATAGCGCTCTTGTTTGATTTTTTTAATAATATTGCTACATTTGCAATCCCAAAATAGAGGGGTCCGGTAGCTCAGCTGGATAGAGCAACAGCCTTCTAAGCTGTGGGTCTTGGGTTCGAATCCCAACCGGATCACCAAAAAAGCCTCAATTGCTTGAGGCTTTTTTGTTTTCCGGTATTATTCAAGTTACTATTTGGAGCCTATGTACCGAACATATCCCACCTGGATTCCCAACAGGTCAACGTCGCGGGAAACTGAGATGGAAGACATCTTGGCAGGGGAAGCATTCTTCTGCCATACTTTGTTCTGATGAGTATTCTGCCAGTTGATGCCGACGATAGGAACGCTCATTGTCAAAGCGCTGTTGTCACGAAGTTTTACGCAAAGTCCGGCAGCCATTTTTAGAGCCAGGCCAAAACTCTGAGAATAACGTACTCTGTATGCATTTTCCCCGCGCGGAGAAGAAGTTGTGGTAGCATATTTTCCTTGAAGACGAGCCTCACCGAAGACTCCGAAGGTCTCGCTGCCGAAGAAAGAAAGATATCTTCTTGCTGCAAAGGAAATACCCACACTGTGACGGAGCATATGTCTGTTCAATACCTGGACGTTAAACATGGGATCGTCGGTTTTGATAATATCACGCAAATCGAGTTTCAGATCGGTATCCACATTGTAGCCTGAGTAATCTATGCTTAAACCCAGAGAAACGTCATCAGCTACAAAGATTGAAAAGCTTGGAGATACGCTCCAGGCATTAAGATTGCCGTTTCCGATGTTAATGATTGAAAGCATAGAATAACCATCCCCCTCGTATGCGCCATTGGCATTGAAATTACGATAAGAAGCGCTTATGCCGAATGCACGGTTACCTTTTTCCAAAAAAACGACGTGACCTTTATCAGGATTCTGATATTTATCGAGAAATCCCACGTGATTTTGAGCAAACGCTGATACTGACAAAAGCGCCAGCACTGCGACAAATAGTTTTTTCATATTACTGTTAGATTTATTTGCTTTTAAAAATATTCGCAAAGATATTAATAAATCAGATAGGAAGAATTACAAATACAAGTGCATCCCAGAGCGAGTGGCTGATAATCAGCGCCGGAAGGGTCTTGGGATTGATTCTGTACACAAAACCCCACACTACTCCAGCCACGAGAGCTGCCATGATCAGCATAAAATTGAAAGACCAGACGTGCACCAGCGCGTAAATGACTGAAGTTATGCAGAATGCCGCCACAGGGGCATTTTTCCCCTTTATCAGCTTTGAGAACGTCCTCTGCACGTACCCGCGCCAGAAGAATTCTTCGGCAGGTCCTATCAGAACGAGTAACAGAACCGCTATCAGCCATTGAGGGAATCCCCGCTTCATGGAATAGACAGCGTCAACTTCAGGACGAGCGAAATCAAACATCAGGGCTGAGAGTTTATCCCCTACCCAAAAGATTCCCCAAAGGACAAGGGCCAACCCCACTCCTCCGACTATCTGAAAGAAAGGCTTATCAATCTTGAACAATTCTTTTCTGTCAGGGGTAAAGACAATCGCAAGTGCTGTCAGAACTACGGCTGAAAAGGACATCACTATCCAGAACCCCGGTTTTCCGTTCGTCCAGGGGCTGAACATGTAAAACCACAGAAGGGCGGCTACCGAGATGGCGACGTATAACTTCTTTTTTTCTTCTACCATATCAGACCTGCGACAAACAGAGATACAGACAACAATCCGGAGAATGCCAGTTGAAGCTGGGCAGAACCCAGATCCAATCCTTCCATAGCCTCCAGCCCCTTCTTGCTGTATCCCGCCGCCTGTTTAATATTCTTGAGAGCCGGAACAAAAGCCAGGAGAGAAAGCAAAGCCAGTGGATTCAACAGCTTCGCCGCTACGTAAACCACAATACATGCAAACGGGATTATCATATAGGCGCAATAAAGGATACTTGACGCTTTTCCTCCGATGAGCATAGCAAATGTCTTTATGCCTGCAGCTCCGTCGCTTTGAATGTCGGATGCATTGTTTGCGTGAAGCACCGATACAGTGATTATTCCGATTGGTATCGACAGAATCAACGCTTCCCATACAATGGCTCCCGTTACAGCGTAGGTCGTTCCCAACACCGGGAGAATGCCGAAGATGATGAAGATGTCCAGGTCACCCAACGCGCGGAATTTCAGGAAAGAATAGAGGGCTGTCAGCACAACACCCACTCCGCCTATAATCAGCAGTGCGGGACCGCTCAGAAGTGTAATGACCAGACCAATGATTATGCCGACCGCAAAAAGGAGAATACTGAATCTCAGATACTCTTTCGGCTCGAATTTATGAAATACCAGATTTGGCACCGCATAAGCATTCTCACTGTCCACACCCTTTTTATAGTCGTACATATCGCTCAGCACGTTTCCGGCTGCGTGAAGAATCACGACTCCGAGCAATGCCAGTACCAGAATCAGATACGGGAGCGCTCCCGAGGGGATGAGATGTTTACTGAAAAGAAATGCGAAAGTTGCCAGTACAGGCATAGTGGAAACTGTGAAAGACCAGTATCTGGTCACTACGAACCACTCTTTAAAACTATGTTTCATCTGCTCTTTATTTGACTGTGCGAAGATATCTAACCTTGGATATAAAAACAAATCGCCGCTCTGTTATTTACAAAGCGGCGATGCTAATCCGAAGAACGTATTAGAATACGATTCCTTTCTCTTTGTCGACCTTGCCTTCGAGAATTGCCCTGGCTACGGCATCGGTCAAGTCCTTCTGTACTATTCTCTTAAGAGGTCTCGCTCCGTATGCCGGATCAAAGCCCTTCTCTATCAGCTTATTGCGGAATTCGTCAGTAATTGTGAGCTTGATACCCATCGGATCCAGTTTGTCTCTGAGATCCTTGAGCAGCAAGTCAAGTATCTGAGAAATATTCTCTTTGGTCAGAGGATGGAACATTATGATCTCGTCTATCCTGTTCAGGAATTCAGGACGTACACACCCCTTCAATATCTGGAGCACTTTGTCCCTGCATTCATTGAAATCTCCATTGCTGGCGATATACTGCTGTATAACGTCCGCGCCGACATTCGAGGTCATAATCAGAATTGTATTCTTGAAATCAACGGTTCTGCCTTTGTTGTCTGTCAGACGACCGTCGTCAAGAACCTGCAAAAGTACGTTGAACACATCCGGGTGGGCCTTCTCAATCTCGTCGAGAAGAACTACGGAGTACGGTTTACGTCTCACGGCTTCGGTCAGTTGACCGCCCTCTTCATATCCCACATATCCCGGAGGCGCGCCTACCAGACGTGAGACCGTATGACGCTCCTGATATTCGCTCATATCTATTCTTGTGATCATGTTCTCGTCGTTGAACAGATACTCGGCCAAGGCCTTGGCGAGTTCCGTTTTACCGACACCGGTAGTTCCCAGAAACATGAATGAACCGATAGGACGTTTCTCGTTCTGCAAACCGGCACGGGAACGTCTGACTGCATTCGCGATAGCGCTGATTGCTTCATCCTGGCCAATCACCCTCTTGTGAAGCACCTCTTCAATGTGAAGAAGTTTCTCTTTCTCGCTCTGCATCATTCTGGAAACTGGAATACCGGTCCAACGCGATACTACGTCCGCGATGTCATCGGCAGTAACGGCTTCGTTCATGATAGGATTCTCCAGAGCTTTTTTCTGCTCCTCGAGTTTTTCTATCTCGGCCTTTGCTGCGGCCATCTTGCCGTACCGCAACTCCGCAACTTTGCCGTAATCGCCTTTTCTCTCCGCTTCAGCAGCCTCGTGTTTATAGTCTTCAATGGCCTGACGGTTAGTTTGCAGCGCTTTCAGCAGCTCTTTCTCGCTGTTCCACTGTTTCATCAGACCGTCCTTCTCTTTACGGGCCTTTGCAAGTTCTTCATTGATATTGTCCAGCTTGGCTGACTGACCGTCTTTTTTTACTGCCTCCCTTTCAATCTCGAGCTGTTTGATCTTTCTCAGAAGCTCATCGATACACTCAGGGACGGAGTTCATCTCCAGACGCAGTTTTGAAGCGGCCTCATCGACCAGATCAATGGCTTTATCCGGAAGAAATCTGTTTGTAATGTACCTGTGAGAGAGTTCTACCGCGGCGATAATAGCGTCGTCTTCAATGTGCACCTTGTGGTGATTCTCATATTTTTCTTTCAAACCACGGAGAATGGAGACGGATTCAGCCGGTGACGGCTCGTCGACTATCACCATCTGGAACCTTCTCTCAAGAGCCTTATCGGTCTCGAAATACTTCTGGTACTCATCCAAAGTGGTTGAACCGATGGCGCGCAATTCACCCCTTGCCAGAGCAGGCTTCAGGATATTGGCAGCATCCATAGCGCCGCTGGTACGACCTGCGCCCACCAAAGTGTGAATCTCATCGATAAACAGTATGATTTCGCCGTTGCTTTCGCTGACGGCTTTTACGACACCTTTAAGCCTCTCTTCAAATTCTCCCTGATACTTAGCGCCTGCTATCAAAGCACCCATATCAAGCGAATAGATTTGCTTGCTTTTCAGGTTTTCAGGCACGTCACCATTTACGATACGTTGTGCTATACCCTCAGAAATCGCTGTTTTGCCGACACCTGGCTCTCCGACTAGTATAGGGTTATTCTTTGTCCTCCTGCTCAAGATCTGCAAAACTCGGCGAATTTCTTCGTCACGCCCTATCACAGGATCCAATTTGGACTCCTGCGCCCTCTGGTTAAGGTTGATGGCGTACTTGTTAAGTAATTCCAAATTTTGTTCGTTCATATCTTTTTCTCCTTTTGCCTGTAATAAGGCAACTTGTTTGCCAGAGAAAAAAATATGACAAATTGGCAGTATCCGGAATTACTTTACAGAATAGATCTTCTCTATCTCGAGAATGTAGAGTGTGTGAGGATCGACCTTTGAGCCGTACCATCTCTTGAAGATGCTCCAGTCGTCAAAATTATCTTCCTCAAAATCAACGTGATAAATCTTACGACCATCTATAACGAGCCGAGCCTCCGAGAAAGCCATCGCGCCACTCTCCAACTGGAGTGGAGTAAGACCGGCTTCAGCTACTTTGTCTGTATTACGGCCGCTTTTTGAGCCGCAAATCTGCAAAGCGGTCCGGTACTGCTCGTCATAGAATGAGAGGGTGACCCTTTCATTATTCTCGATGAACTCGTGGGTATATCTGTCCGGACGGATAAAAATGAATGCCACGTTCTTGTTCCAAAGATGACCGAATCCGCCCCAGTTTGCGGTCATGGTGTTAAAAGAATCGGAGGTACCTGCAGTAACCAACATCCATTGATTGGTTATGGCGTCGAAGATATCTTCGCTGCCCAGAACTGCTAAATCAACTTCTTTCAATTCCGTATCGCTTTTTTGTCCTTTCGGTTTTATAAATAATATGCATAGAAGAGCCAGTACGCATACTGCGACTGCAATCCAAAGAATGTTTTTCGTTTTCATATCGGAATGTTTTTATTAATACTTGTAGAATCCTTCTCCTGAGGCCTTGCCCAATTTCCCCTGATCCATCATATCCTTGAGCACTTTGGCCATCCCTTTGAAATTGTATGGCATCAGCATCTTCTTCAGAAGCGGGCTGAGTAAACCCGGAACTTTCTGATATTCCATAACAATGTTGTATGCGGTCTTGAGCCCCACAACGTCGAGAATCCGGAACGGACCACGCGGGGAACCCGTGCCGTAAACCCACGCCTTGTCAATGCTTTCCGGGTCACTGACTCCGTTTACGTACAAGTCAAGACCTGAAAGGAGGAACGGGACGAGCATAGAATTGAGCAGGTATCCTGACTTTTCCTTGTTGACGGGAAGCGGCATCATCCTTATGAGTGACGCGAATTCCATCACATTCAGGAATGACTCCTGAGAGGTCTCTCCCTGCGCCATTATCTCGGCTGTAATATTCTTCCAGATAGCGTTGGCAAAGTGAAGGGAGAGGAACTTGTCCGGTCTGCCGGTGTATTTTGCAAAGGTGGAAGGGAGCAAAGTCGACGAGTTGGTAACCAGAATCGTCTTCGGTGAGAGCAGCGGGGCAAGAGTTTTATAGAAAACAATCTTCTCGGCAGCATTCTCTACCACAGATTCTATCACTATATCGGCATCTGCAACCGCTTTTGCCATATCCAGCTCCAGTTTTATGGTGCCGTGGGCGCGCTGAACGTTAGCAAGACACTTCTCTTTGTCAAAACTCTCTCTGTCCGCAATACCGAAAGACCAGTTTGCATCTTCCTTTCCTGCAGGACTGGCCATAAGCTCTATGGCGTCTTCGTAAGCTTTCTTTGTCTGTTCTATCTTCGGGAGGGTTCTCCCTACGCTTCCCTCGCTGCGGAGCCAAACGGTAACGTCAAGTCCGCAATAAGCGGCCTGAAATGCAATCTGACTTCCCAATACGCCTCCGCCGGCAATAACTACTTTTTTAAATACCATTTTATTCTAAATCGTGTTCATTAATTAAGGTCTGAGGAAAAGGTAGACGTAATAACCGACGAAAACCGCAAACAGGAACGCCCCCTCCACTCTGTTGATAGACTTCTTGCTCCCCGTGTATGCGAATATGAAGAGCAGAATTGTACTCGCCACCAAAACGCTGATATCCACAATGTTCAATGCAGCGAAAGACAAAGGGGTGATCACCGATGCACATCCCAGAATCAGAAGCAGATTGAAAATGTTGGAACCGATAATGTTTCCGAAGGCGAGTTGATTCTTCTTCTTGACGGCCGCTGCAATGCAGGTAGCCAGCTCCGGAAGCGAAGTACCTCCGGCAAGAAGAGTAATTGCTATGAATTTGTCACTTACACCAAGCTGTCTGGCAATGTCCATTGCGGACTTGACAAACAAATCTCCTCCTATTATCAAACCGGCAAGTCCGGCTGCGGTCAGCAGGATAGCGACGAAGAGAGACATGTGTTTGACATCGACATTCTCCATAGTCTCACCTGACTGGATCATAAAGCAGTAGGTCATATAAGCCGCGAAAAGAAGGAGCAGGATTACCCCTTCGATTCTGTTCAAAGTGCTTAACGTCAGGCCGAGGGTCAAGGTGATAATCGTGGTGACGATCACCATGGGAATATCCACCTTTCTGTTTTTAGAAGTGATGGCTATCGGAGAAATGACCGTCGTCAGACCGATGATGCACAAAGTATTGAAAATGTTGGATCCTACAACGTTTCCAACGGAGATATCCGCATTTCCGGCTATTGCGCCCGTCAGACTTACGACAAGCTCCGGGCAGGAAGTGCCAAATCCGACGATTGTCAGACCTATCACGAACTCGCTTACGTGAAAACGTCTGGCTATTGCAGAGGCTCCGTCAACCAATGAATCGGCACCGAAAACTATCAGAAACAGACCTATGAGGAGCAACAATATCGTCATGGATTGGATTATTTCTGCAAATATAACTAAAAGATTCCTATCTTTGAGGTTCTGATTGGTATGTTCAGAGTATGTATCTACACAAACGTTGCGCGGTAATAGGATATGGCAGTTGGGCCACTACACTGGTTGCTCAGCTTACAGCCAATGGCAAGAATGTCAACTGGTTAATTACCAATAAGGAAGTTGAAAACGGAATTCTGCAGGACGGGCACAATCCAAAATACGAGGTGGATTTGAAATTGAACCGGAGCAGGATATCCATCTATTCCGACATAAACAAAGCCATCGACGGATGCAACGTCATCATTCTCGCCTGCCCTTCCGCATACCTTCATACATATCTTCAGCCGCTGACCGAATCAATAAAAGACTACACCGTCATTTCCGCCATCAAAGGCATAGTGCCTCAGGACCTGACGACCGTCCTTGAATTCCTTCAGGCCATTTACAACGTACCTTATAAGAGTCTCGGACTGATTTCAGGTCCTACCCATGCCGAGGAGGTATCAAGGGGAAGGCTTTCTTTCCTTACCGCCGCTTCCGACTCCGACAGTACCATCAGGATAATCGAGAATCTTTTCAGCAGCGACAGTTTGATTCTGAACCGGTCTCACGACATATTCGGTATAGAATATGCCGCAGTACTGAAGAATATCTACGCTATTGCAGTCGGGCTCGCGCTGGGTACAGGATACGGAGAGAATTTCATATCGGTACTCGTTTCCGGCTGCGCAGGTGAAATGGCCCGCTTCCTGGAGACCAGATTCCCATACAAGAGGGATATATTCTCGGCTGCCTATATGGGAGACCTCATTGTAACGTGCTATTCTGACTACAGCAGAAACCGCAGACTCGGCTTGCTTATCGGGCGTGGCAACACAGTCAAAAGCGCGATGAACGAGATGACGATGATTGCAGAGGGGTATTATTCTGCAGAATGTATCCACAAAGTAAATCAGGCACACGGAATATCGATGCCTATCGTTGAAACTGTCTACAACGTGCTGTACAGAGGCGAGAATCCTCGGAAAGCGATAGCATCGCTGGCCAAGCAGTTGGGTTAATCCACCTTCACCGAATCCCAGTCAAAGTCAAACCTTTCGATATCCTCTTCCACGAGAGGGTTTCCTGTTTGCACTTCTATGAAAGACAGGTCATTGAGCGCTTTTACGGCATGGTACTGCCCTCTTGCGATATTCACCACGACACCCGGCCCCACTTTGGATACCTTTCCGTCCAGAACGAAAAGTCCTTCACCGTCAACGAAGGTCCAAATTTCACTTCTGTGATGGTGTATCTGATAGCTGATGCTTCTGCCTGCTTTGACGACTATGGATTTTGTAAGAGAACGGGTACCGTCGGCATAAGTGGTATCGTCCAGGACTCTGTAGGTACCCCACCTGCGTTCTTCAAACATCGGACGGGTCACCAGAGAATCGGTGTATTCAGTCACATTGTCACACCTGTCTTTGGAAGCAATCAGGATACCGTCATAACTTGCAGCCACCACGACATCCTGGAGTCCGTCGATGAAAATCGGAAGACCCAACTCATTTAAAACATGTGTGTTACTATTGTTATTCCCCATCACTGCGTTGCCGATCGCATTGGTTTTAAGCCGTGAAGTCAGGATGTTCCAGTTACCGAAATCCTTCCATTCTCCGAAGAAAGGAACCAGCGCTACGGATTTCTCTTTCTCGGAAATCTCGTGATCGAAACTTATCTGCGGGAACTTCTCATAGCCCGCCACAACGGCCTCGTAATCGGTGGAACCAATATATTTTGAGATGAATTTCAACATATAGCCAAGCCGGAAGGCGAATACGCCTCCATTCCAGTATGCGCCCTGAGTCAAATACTTGAGCGCTTTGTCTTGAGGCGGTTTCTCCACAAACTTCTTGACTTTCTGAACACTGGATCTGTCCTGTCCCTTTTCAGGAATAATATATCCGAACTTGGTTGAAGCAAAGGTCGGCAAGATACCCATCAGCACCAGGTTGGCATAATCGGATTCTACCGTCTTGACCATTTTCATCAGGGTATTGTAATAAGAATCGTGAGTGTAGGCATCACATGGCATAACCACTACGACCTCGTCTTTGCTGCATCCTTTCTTGCTGTAGAGATATGAAGCCGCCAGAGCAACCGCAGGGAATGTCTTTCTCCGCTCAGGCTCAAAAACTATGTCGACGTTGCTGCCGATCTGATTGATAATATTGTCCTTCTGTGAAGAAGTGGTCGTAATAAGAACGTTGTCTGTAAGCGAGGCCTTGGTAAGCTGACGGTAAACACGCTGCAGCATAGATTCATAACCACCTTTTCCGTCCTCAAGCAGCGGAAGAAACTGCTTTGAACGAGCATTGTTGGAAAGAGGCCAAAGTCTCGCGCCGGAACCTCCGGATAATATTACCAATTGCATATCTTAAACTGTGTGTTTCCAACAAATTTAGTTATTTTTGTGTAAATGAAGAAGATTTCCATCATAATCCCGGTCTACAACTCCGAAGACTTCATCGTGAGCTGTCTTTGTTCCGTACTGGCACAGACACTTACGGATATAGAAGCGGTCATCGTCGACAATTGCGGCACTGATGACAGCATTGTCTTTGCCCGCGAGTATCTGAAGGATTATACAGGACCTGTCTCTTTCAAGTTCGTATCCACCGAGCACAACTCAGGCCCCGGCGCAGCCCGCAATCTGGGAATAGCGCAGGCTACCGGAGAATACGTCTGCTTCCTGGACAGCGATGACACCCTTGAATCCGACTACTGCAGGAAACTTTATGAATCAGCGAAGGAATTTGACACCGATCTGACATGCTGCAATCTTCGTTCTGTGGTATATGATTGGTCTTCAGAGATTTGCAAAAACCCTCCCATCAAGAACGGAGAGTTTGACTATCAGAGCAAGGTATTCTTTCTGACTCACTTCATTTCCTATTTCACCACTTACGTATACAGGAAGGAGTTTCTTCTGGAGAACGGCATCACGTTCCCGTCTACCAGAAGTTCGGAGGACAGTTGCTTCCTTGCCGGCGCGCTGCTTGCAGCAAAACGCATTTCGGCTGTTCCGGAACCCCTCTACAACTATATAATCAGGGAGAATTCTCTAACCTGCACTAAAGACGAAACCCGCTACAAAGACAAATTGAGCTCTTTCAGCACCCTGCTGAAATTCGCCAGAGAGAAGGGTTTCTACGACGAATACAAGCCTGAACTCGATTTTCTTTTCATCAAGAAGGGATATCTGATCACGGTCTTCAACTACTTCGTAAACAACGTCAAATACAACAAGAAGGACCTGAAGGACACCTTCGCCATCCTGAAACAGGAGGTCCCTGATTACAGGAAGAATAAATACCTGAAGCGCAGTTCTACGCTCCGCTCTCTGATTTTCCTTATCAACAGGCATCCGAAGATTGCCAGCAGGGTGATTACCCGCTACGCAAGACGCAAGAGAATGAAACTCTGAGATTAACCGTTGTATTCTGCTGCCCTTGAAATCGGAGCCACATCCAGCGAAGAAGTCAACCCCTGTAAATACTTGTAGTGGCCTACGATGGCTATCATCGCAGCATTGTCGGTGGTGAACTTGATTTCGGGAATGAAAGTCTCCCAACCGCGTTTTTCTCCCTCCTCCACAATGCGTTTGCGCAAAGCTGAATTGGCCGAGACACCGCCGCCTATGGCAATTTGTCTGATGCCTGTCTGCTTTGCGGCAAGAATGAGCTTCTTCATCAGGATATCGATCAGGTCCTTCATGAAACTTGCGCAGATGTCCGCTTTATTCTTCTCTATAAAGTCGGGATCTTTCTCCAGTTCGGCCCTGAGATAATAGAGCAGAGACGTTTTTATTCCGCTGAAACTGTAGTCCAGGCCCGGAATGTTAGGTTTTGCAAACCTCATGGCATCCGGGTTGCCTTCTTTTGCCAGTTTGTCTATTACCGGGCCGCCGGGATAGCCAAGCCCCAGAAGCTTTGCGCATTTGTCGAAGGCCTCTCCCACTGCGTCGTCTATTGTATGGCCGAGCAGTTCAAAAGAGAGATAATCATTTACCTTGACTATTTGAGTGTGACCGCCTGAAACCAGCAGTGCAAGGAAGGGAAATGAAGGGGATCTGTTCTCCTTGCCGTACTCTTTGATGAAGTGAGAAAGAATATGTCCCTGCAGGTGATTCACCTCAACCAGCGGCTTTCCCGATGAAATTGAAAGCCCTTTAGCGAAGGAGGTTCCAACAAGCAGAGAGCCAAGGAGTCCGGGGCCTCTTGTAAATGCAATTGCGTCAACGTCAGACATTTTCATATCTGCTCTGCGCAACGCTTCACTGACGCACGGTACTATGTTCTGCTGATGGGCTCTGGATGCCAGCTCGGGTATTACTCCGCCGTATTGTCTGTGAACATCCTGAGATGCCATGACGTTCGACAGAATGTATCCGTCTTCGAGAACGGCAGCCGAAGTATCGTCACAAGATGATTCAATCCCGAGTATTATTGTTTTTTTTGGCATGTCACAAATATACAACAAAGGTAATAAAAAGTTATATTTGTAGATTGTATGAAACTGTCCAGCAAAATATTGCTCGCAATTCTGACCTTCTTCTTTGTCGTTATCCCTGCGACACTGTCATTGATTGTGCAACTGCCTTCCGTGCAGACCAAACTGAGTCAAGAGGTTGTAAGGGTGGTTTCAAACAAACTGAACGGGGAAATATCCATCTCAAACATATACTACGCCCTTTTTGGAAGAATAGTAATTGAGGATGTCGCTTTGCTGGACAACAATCGCGACACCTTGCTCAGCAGCAAAAAAGTGTCGCTGTCATTCTCCCCGATAGAACTTACCAAGCGACACGTAAAAATCGAGAAAGTTATTCTGACTGACGGCTTGATCAACGTGGTTCACACTTCCGACAGCACAATCAACATTCTGGAAGTTTTTCCAAAGCAGGAAGAGAAAGAGATAGTCTTTAATATGGCCATAACCGCAAAGAAGCTTCAGTTAAAAGACTTCAAGGTAAACTACCTGAACCCATACGGGAAGGAGCCTCTTTTCCCTGTCACAGGACATACGATGGACTTCAGAGATTTGCATTTCAGCGATTTCAATCTGGACGTCCGCGATATCCGCTACAACGATCTGAACGGCAGAGCCACCGTGGCGGCGCTGTCATTGCAGGAGGCGAGAGGGTTCAAGATAGAGAATGTTTCCTTCGAGGCCACTCTCAACAACTTCGGAATAATGATCAAGAAGTTGAACTACAAGGACTCATTCTCAAACATTGCCCTAGATCACGTTTACGCCCTGACCGACGACTTCAGCCAGATAGAGAACATATTCGAGGACATTACTCTGGACGCTCAGATTTCCGACAGATCATTCTTTGACTGTAAAACCGTTCAGGCATTGATTCCTGGTCTGGAATACATTGACCTGCAGATTCTGGTCAAGGGCAGCGTCTTCGGAACCATAAAGAATCTGGACCTCGACAATTTCAAGGTGTACTCCCCTTCGAAACGCTCTATGGTAAGTTTCAGCGCCCACTTCAACGGACTTCCGGTCCTGAAGGAGACTATGGCTTCAATAAGGGTAAATGACTGCTACACAGACTTCAAAGATATCAGTTG
>JAFSTD010000023.1 GCA_017450655.1 Bacteroidales bacterium
ATCTTCTCAAGGGACCGCAAACCTGGTTTAGTAAAAATGCCCCTGAGGATATCAAAGCCAAAGGGGAGAAGGCTTTTGCCAACGGCCTTCTTGATACCTTGAAACAGATTGAAGGATACTTCGGAGCAGCTTTCAGGAATTACCACACGAACGTACTGATTCTCCGGAATCTCTATATTTTCGGCTTGTTCAACGAGATTTACAGGAATATCTATGATGTTCTCAAGGAGCAGAATACGATGCTCCTCAGCGAGACTACCGAGGCTATTCACAGAATCATAGACGGAAGTGACGTGCCTTTCATCTACGAGAAAATAGGAAACCGTTTCGATCACTTTATGCTGGACGAATTCCAGGATACTTCGGTGTTGCAGTGGGACAACTTTATCCCGCTGTTGCGCAACAGTCTGGCATCTGACAACTACAACATGATTGTGGGAGATGTCAAGCAGAGCATTTACCGCTGGCGCGGCTCTGACTGGAATACCTTGGATACAGGCATCAACAAAGATTTCAGGGAGGATCAGCTGAAATATCCTCCATTGAGTGACAATTACAGAAGCGGGAAGGAGATAGTCAGATTCAACGGAGATTTCTTCACTTCGATAAACCTGGACGAGAAAATCAGCGAAATCTACAAAGGAGCCAGGCAGACAGCCAAAAAACAGTTTGACGGCCATATAAAGGTCAATTACCTGGACGGTAACAGCAAAGAATTTAAAGAGAGGTCGCTTGTTTTGCTGAAAGAGCAGCTGGACAGGCTTACAAAGGAGTTGCATTATCCTCAGTCCTCAATTGCGGTCCTGACCAGAGCTAATTCCGAAGCCAAAATTGTGGCTGAAACGCTGATATCTTATGGATATGACGTGATTTCCGAGGAGTCGCTGACACTCTCTTCCTCAAGTACCGTAACGGGTTTATTGTCAATTCTCAAGGCTTTGCTCTATCCTGAAGATACCCGCAACGTTTTGCTTCTTGGCCAGCTGGGTATTGATGTGGGTCTGTTGGAGCTTGATCTCGAATCGGAAGAAGGTTCTCTATACAATCTTTGCGAGGCCTTATTGAGAAAAGCATTCCCTTCAATACCGGAAGGGGAGATTGTCTATGTCAATGCGTTCCTGGACCTTGTGCTCGATTATCAAATCACAAACGGTTCAAACACAGCAGGTTTTCTGGATTGGTGGAAAGAAACCGGATTCAAGAAGACTCTTACGATGCCGGATATGGCCGATGCCGTCAAGGTTTTCACCATCCATAAATCAAAAGGGCTGGAGATGGATGTCGTAATCCTTCCGTTCTTCAACATTAAACTGGCCCGGGAAAATAACAGTAATGTCTATCTGTGGTGTACTCCTCCTGAACAATTATCTCAGATGGGTATCGTTCCTCTCAAGTTCGTCAGCGGAATGGAGAAGTCTTTGTTTGACAAAGAATATGAACAGGAATTGCTTTACACTCAGATAGATGCCGTGAATACTGCATACGTGGCCATGACAAGGCCTAAAACCGAGTTGATCATCAATGCCCCTCTCAATACGAACCGCCAAGCAGTCTCCGATCTTTTGCTCGATTACCTAAAGGGACAATTCGGTGAACAGGATTCGTATGAGATAGGGACTGAGTTGGATTATGAAACATATCTGAGTCTGTCAGCTTCCAACAGGGAAGATACCGAATCAGCGAGTGGCAAACTGCAGGTCAGAATTACCGAGAACGGTTCTTTCCCTATTCACGGAGAATCCGGGCGCCTTAAAATGGCATACCTCGCCGCAGATTTCTTCGAGGATTCCAACAGAATAAAAGGAATTGTCCTTCACGACATAATGTCAGCAGTTTACACTCCTGATGACCTCCCGACTGCCGTTTCTTCAGCAGTAAGAGAGGGTAAACTGTCAGAAGAAGATTCGGCAAGGGTTTTGCAGAAACTTTCATCGAGAATCAATTCTCATCCGGAATGGTACGACGGCTCGATGCAGGTTCTCAATGAACTTACAATAGTCTCCACAGATGGCTCTGCAGAGCGTCCTGACAGGGTTTTGATTGACGGAGACCGCGCAATTGTGATTGATTACAAATTCGGAGGAGAGGATTCCAAATACAAATTCCAGGTATTGCGTTATATGCATTCTCTCAAAAAAATGGGATATAAGAATGTAAAAGGTTATATTTGGTACTTGGTGGACGATATAATTGAAAATGTTGAATAATAAAATACTACAGCTATGAAAATTGAATCATTTTTCTCATTCGTGACAGGCGCACTTCTAGGTGCTGCCGCAGTTGCAGTTTATCTATCCAAAGAGGACTCGGAAGAGGCTCGTCAGTACATCAGAGATGTGAAATCAAAAGCAAAAAACTCTTTTGAATGCTGCAAGGATGATGTATCTGAAGTTACTTCAAAAGTTGTGGACAATGTATCAGAGGCAGTTCACACGGCTACTGATGCAGTAGAGTCGGCAATTGATTCTATTAAAAAGAAGAAATAACATGGGATTGCGAAGTTTAACCCGTCCTATTACGGACGTAGGCGATTCCGCTAAAGAGGCTATTGACTCTAAAGTTGATGAAGTTAAGCTGAGAATGGTGAAGGGATTCTCCTCTCTGTTCGCATCTTTCCTCTCAACCTTGATTGTCATTGCGTTTGTCTTGACGGCGATAGCTTTTCTTGGAGTCGCTTTGGGACACTGGGTAGGCTCACTGTTGGGAAGTCCGGCATTGGGATTCCTCATCATTGGCGGTGCCTTCCTGTTTATCACCCTTATTCTGCTTTGCTTTAAATCAAAACTGTTTGTCAACAATTTTATCAGAAAATTCATCAAAATCTTTTTTCCTGACAACAATGAGTAATTATAGCAATATCAAGAATATGGAGCAGTTGAACCGGGAGATTCGACTGCTGAAACGACAGTCTTCGAACGCTTCGAAGAGTTTTCGCAAGGATGTAAACAACATCTTCGGACTGTTTAATCCCGCAAGAATTATAACAGGTTTTCTCAGAAGGTTGTTTTAAGTTATGAACCCTTTTAAGCTTATTGGAATAATGGTAGTTTTTGGCTCTGTCGGGCTGTTGTCCACCGCGTGTGACAGACACTCTTCCGACTTCAAATACTCTGTAGATGAATTTGCCGACATAGAAGTTATCAAGTACAAAATCCCGGGCTGGGACGATCTTTCTCTTCAGCAGAAAGAATACATTTACCACCTGAGCGAGGCTGCAAAATACGGCAGAGACATTATCTGGATGCAGAATTTCAAAAACAATCTCATCTATAGAAAAGCTATCGAAGCCGTTCTGAACGGCTATGAAGGCGACAGAAACTGTCAGGACTATCAGCAATTTCTGATATATGCCAAAAGGGTATTCTTCAGTAACGGCATACATCACCATTATGCCGAAACAAAAATTCTACCTGACTGCAGCGAGGCTTATATGGCAGGGCTTTTTTCTGCCGTTAACGTAGAGAATGCAGAGGTGTTGGCACATGAACTGTGCGACCCCGATTTCGCTCCCGTTCGCTGCTACAAGGGGAGTGACAGGGATATAGTTCTGGCCTCTTCGTGCAATCTGTATGAAGGGGTGACCCAGGCGGAGGCGGAAGCATTCTATTCTAAGATGGAGAATCCAGACGATCCGACCCCCGTCTCTTACGGACTTAACAGCAGGCTTGTAAAGAAAGACGGCAGACTCTACGAAGATGTCTATACTACGTCAGGATGTTACGGACCTGCTCTTACCAAGGTCGTAGAGGAGCTTGAAAAAGCGGCCTTGGTCGCTCAGAATGATGCCCAGAAGAGGTATATCGCCCAGCTTGTTGATTATTACAGGACAGGAGATCTGAAAACCTGGGACGAATGCAACGTGACCTGGGTTCAGGACAATGAGAGTGCCGTTGACTTCATCAACGGTTTCATAGAGGTGTACGGGGACCCTCTCGGCAGAAAGGCAAACTGGGAGGCGAACGTCAATTTCAAGGACAGTGTCGCTTCTCAAAGGACGGTCACCATCAGCGAGAATGCAGCCTGGTTTGAAGAGCATTCTCCGATAGATCCCCGATTCCGCAAGAAGGAGGTCAAGGGTATCTCCGCGAAGGTGATTGACGTGGCTTGTATCGCAGGAGACGCTTTCCCTTCTACGGCAATAGGAATCAATCTTCCGAATGCCGACTGGATTCGCAAGGACTATGGCTCCAAGTCAGTTACAATCAATAATATAACAGAAGCTTACAACAAGGCCTCGGATGAAAAGCCGAACAGCGTTCTCGCGGAATTCGCCTGGAACAAGAAGGAGATTGAACGTGCCAAAAAGTACGGATACATAGTGGACAATCTTCACACTGACCTTCACGAATGTCTGGGGCACGGCTCAGGCCAGCTTCTGGAAGGGACATCTCCAAATGCCCTCAAAGAATACGGTTCTACTTTGGAGGAGGCTCGCGCCGATCTGTTCGCATTGTATTATCTGGCTGATCCAAAGTTGGTTGAATTAGGCTTGCTGGATAGCCGCGACGCCTATAAAGCGGAGTATGATTCCTATATCAGAGCCGGCGGATTCACTCAGTTCTCACGCGTGGCTCTCGGCCAACCTGTAACCGAGGCTCATATGCAAAACAGAAAACTGATTGCCGACTGGTGCAAAGAGAAAGGGGCCGCCAGCAATATCATAGAGAGAAAGGTACGAGACGGCAAAACCTATTTCGTTATAAACGATTATGAAGGCCTCAGAGCCCTTTTCGCAGAGCTTCTGGCCGAGATACAGAGGATTAAATCCGAAGGCGACTATGAGGCAGGAAAAGCCCTTGTAGAGAATTACGGAGTCAACATTGACCCTGTGCTCCACAAAGAGGTGTTGGAGAGATATTCTGCTCTGAATCTAAAGCCTTACCGCGGATTCGTAAATCCTGAAATCGTTCCGGTAGTTAAAGATGGAAAAGTAACCGACTATGCCGTGGAGTATTGTGACGACTTTGTCGGTCAGCACCTTTATTACGGCAGGAAATATTCTACTCTTTTGTAGTTTTTGGCCTTCTGTTCTCTCTGTAGGTGAGACGGCAGATATTCTTCATCAGGTAGAGAATTACGATAAAGGCTACAAGGAATTCAACGGTAACAAGTCTTACCCTGATTCTGCTCTTGATGACGAGCGAGTCTTCGTCTTCATTGAGCAGATTTTCCGTTACGCTCTCCTCAGGAGGCAGTTCTCCGAAAGTCAGCTTCTCGCAAAGGATGCCGTTCTTGATGAAAACGGCCCCTCCGTTTGAACGGCACATTGTGATAAGTGTCTTGTAATCACAGAAATGGATAGGATAGCTGAAATCTGCAGGCACATTTTCGTCGAGTCTGCTTGAAAGCACCATGTAGTTTCCTCCCAGTCCGGTAATCTTGTCTCCGTACTCTGAAATCACGTCCCATCCGTCAAACTTCTCTGGCTTGTAGACGCATATGACTACGGCATTGTTCATAGCCAGAATACTCTCAGAAATCTCGTTCCCGTCAGAATCCAGGACGGAGAAGTCCGGCGCTTTCTCGTAATCGGGATTCTCGACCGTTTTTGTCTCAATGTAGGTCCATTTGTCGTCCGGAAGGTGATTGATGTCAAATGACTGTTCAATACCGTCCAATTGGTAAATGAAAGTACTGATGTACGGTTCGACTGAAGTGTCCTGTATCAGATTCGCTCCGCGCTGATACTCTGTGAAGTCGAAGTGTTGAGAGTGAAAGTATGAGAATATGCCGATCGACACTCCCACCAGCGCAAAGAATCCCATGAAAACCCACTCCAGCGAATTGTTTGTGATTCTGTCAAATTTCTCCCCCTGACGATATGTGACGTAGGCGAAGAGAAGCAGAACCATATTCTTCAAAAGCGTCTGCCAGTTGGTAAGATGAATCGCGTTCCCGAAACAGCCGCAATCTT
Organism: Bacteroidales bacterium; assembly: GCA_017450655.1. Lineage (GTDB taxonomy): Bacteria > Bacteroidota > Bacteroidia > Bacteroidales > UBA932 > Equibacterium. The sequence goes on from JAFSTD010000023.1 coordinate 5,915, forward strand.
CAATCGGGTTGAAGATGACCAGCAGGAACGATACTACCGTGAAAAAGACTATCAGGAAGAACGTTACGGAAGAGATGAGGTTTATCTTGACACGCATCAGAAGGCATACGCCGAGGGTAAATTCCAGCGCAGCGAGGGCGATTCCGAAACATAGTGACAGAGTATCCGGAAGAGAAATGTGTACTGCATTGAAATACTCCAGAATCTTGAGGGATGTTCCTACGGGATCGATCAGTTTGAAAAAGCCGGAACAGATGAGCGTAATGCTCAGCAGCCATCTTGAGAGGTTTCGGATGAATTTCATAGCAGCTTCTGGATTTTGTCAAAAATAGCCCCTTCAGGGAGCATCTTTCCCTCTCCGTCGGCGCAGTCAATTCTCTTGAACTTGTCGTCGAGAACGCACTGTTGCAGATAGACGTTGCGGACCTTTACCTGAAACTCCATATTGGCCTCGTGGATATCTTTCTTTCCCTTTAGATAATTCCTGTCATCTCCGGCTCTGACATTCTTGAGGTTGCTGTCTATAAACCCGATAGGAACGTCCAGAAACAGATTCAGATCCGGCTTCGGAATGCCGTAATGATTGTATTCCAGGTCGAAGATCCAGTCTCTTAACTGCGCAGCGTCGCTTTCAGAACTCAGTTTGGCGCACTGGAAGGCGATGTTGGAATAGACGTATCTGTCAAGAATCACGTAATAACCTTCGTTGAGCCATTCTCTGATCATTCCGGCTGCATCGTGACGGTCTTCCGCGTAAAGGAGAGCCACCAATTGGGGATGCACCTGATTGTTGTCTCCGAAATCTCCGCGCAGGAACTTGGCAATCAATTCTCCGTAAACCGGAGCGTCGAAGCGTGGAAAATGCAGAAACTTCGTTTTTTTGCCGATTTGAGCGAAATGGCTCGTAATCATCTTGACTTGAGTGGATTTGCCGGCACCGTCAAGTCCTTCCAGAACAATTAACATATTACAGTGATCTTGGCTATATTTGCACTATGCACAAAGTTATAAAGATAATGGGAATTGTCAACGTGAATGGAGATTCATTTTATCCATCCAGCAGGGTGCGCAATACCGATGAATTCCGTTCCAGAGTTGACAGAATGTTGGAGGAAGGGGCTGACATAATTGATATCGGAGCTTGCTCGTCCCGTCCCGGAAGCGTTTACGAAGGGGTAGAAGAGGAGTGGCGCCGGCTCCAGCCGGTCCTGGAGACCATTCCCCTCCATTATCCTGACACCAGTTTCTCAATAGACACATTCTCTTCTGAAATTGTCAGAAAGTCTTTTGACACTGTAGGGGATTTCATGGTGAACGATATTTCAGCGGGTGAGAACGACCCCCGGATTCTGCCGCTTGTCGGAGAATTGAATCTGGAATACGTGGCGATGCACAAAAGAGGAAATCCTGACAATATGGATTCTCTGGCCGTTTATGACAATATTCTTGAGGATGTTATGGACTATTTCACCTCCTTCTCAGCCAAGGCGCAGCAGTACGGCATTTCGAGGTGGATTCTGGATCCGGGTTTCGGATTTGCGAAGAATACGGAGCAGGGGCTTTACCTGCTGGACAACCTTTCAGCTTTTGAGGTTTTCGGCAAGCCGATCCTGGTGGGAGTCTCCAGAAAGAGAATGACCGGGGGAACACTTCAAGGGACAAAACGTCTCAATCGCATTGCCGTCAAGAACGGAGCCGACATTCTCCGGGTTCACGACGTCAAGGCAGCCAAATCACTTCTTCGATGATTTTAGGATTATAGGAGGAGATGTAGTCCGTGCAGCCTCTTCCATCTGGCCTTCTCTTACCTGACGATCGTATTCGGCCCTTCTCTTCTTGCTCCAGAATATATTTCTGAGCAACTCCCTGAAGGTGTTGAAGTCTTCCTGCAGGGCTATGCCCACGCCATTTCGTTGTGAATTGTCCAGATAGCTACTCAAAATATCACCTGAGTGTGAGAACAGAGTCACACGCACCTTACCGTTCTTGTCCACCTTTATCTCGACGTCTATATCACCGACCAGGTCACTGTGTTGAGACGATGACGACAACTGTTCCCTGTTGCCAAAGTTGCCGTTGATGCTGACGCGGTTGTTGAACAGCTGGGTAGATATTGCAACGTCAAATAAGTTGGTTCCGGTTATTCCGGTCTGGTAATTGAATCCCAGATCCACCGGAATGTCGAGCTCGTTGAGAATGGTACTCAGCTGGTTAGAGAGAATCTCACTTGCATTCAAGAATGAAACGTTAGCCCTTTCGTTGATGCCCGACTGTTCGTCAGGAAGGAAGCTGTTTGATACAAGCAAGGCCATAAACTGCTTCAGCCTCTTCTCTTCGGTGTTCAGCGCCCCCATTATGACGTCTTCGTAGATAGGGTCTATGTCAGGAAGATCAATATTGAAATCGATGTTGAGGTCGGACAGTTTGCCTGTCAGATCTATAGCGCAGTTAACCGGTCTTCGGCTTGTCACGCTGGTAGAATCGCTTACCAGGGCGGCTATTGAAGCTTTAGTCCTGTAGATGGCCTCTACATCGAATTCTGAATCCATCACGTCTCCAACGAAGTTGATTTTACTTCCCGGCGTAATCGTGAAGTCTCTTGTCACGATGCTCAGCATACCGAATCTGTAATTACCCTCGTTTATGCTGTAGTCCCCCTTTATGTCCAGATTTTCATTCTCAAGATTAATGTCCACGTAACCGACGCCTTTGCTTCGGATGATGTCTCCGGTAGTACGGTTGATCTCTATCATTACGTCGGCATCCTGAGTGATGTCCATCTGAAGATTAACCTTCATTCCGCTTTTGGAAACGGCTTCCTCTGCAATGGTTCTTCTGAGGTTGATCAGGGAGTCGTATGAGTTGTAGACAGGTTTCGTATCCGACACGAACGTTATTACCGATGCCTGTTCTTTTCCGTTGCTGCTCAGCGGAATGTGTATTGAGGTGTTAGGCTCGGTGGTGAGTCTCAATGCCAGTTCGATGGCATTGATCAAACCGCCTATGTGAATATTGCCCGATGCAAACGCCTGCCCGTAGAACATAGGGCTGTCCAGGATGGTAGTGTTGACTCCGTGAAGGTTGTTCAGCCTCATATTCAGATCGAGAGCGATATCCTTGAAGTGATCGTAGGTCACTTTTCCGGTCATGGTTCCATAACCTGAGAATTGGTCACGGATGTCTATATTCTTCACGTTGACTCCTTTCTCATCGAGGTTGAAGACGCCGTTGACGGTGTAAGGAACCTTGGTGAACGAGAGTGTGGTGTGCATATCGTCTATATGGCAATCAGACGATTTTACCGACAGATTGTTCAGAGGCCCCGATATTTCTATATCTCCCGAAATTGAACCGGATATGTTCTCCATAAGGCCGGTCAGAATCGGTTCGATAAAGCCTATGTTCAGATTCTCCAGAGAAACTTTGGCGTCCACCTCCTTCTTCTCAGGGCTGAAAGATCCGGCAACGTTCAGAGGATTCAGGTCATCTATGTCGCTGATTACCGAGAAGTTCACCAGTTTATTCTCTTCAACCCAGTCGCTCTTTATACAGAAGTCTCCCATATAGCATCCGGCAAGCGAGAGGGAGTCTATGTCGATGTCTCCGTCCAGATCGAACATAGAGAATGGGGCTACGATGCTGACGTAACCGGTTGCATTGCCGTGGCTCAGGAAATCCAATCCCAGGAAGGAATTCAATATTCCCACGTCAAAATTGTTGAGCAGAACCTTGCAGGTGTCTCCAATCGACTCAGTCATCATTCCGTCAATTGTCAGGGACTGATTTCCGTTGTGAAGGTTGAAGTTGTCGACCGCAACGTGATTCTCAGAGTAGTTTACGCTGGCCTTGTCGAGCAGCCAGGTGTTTTCGTAGAATTTAATGAAAGAATCATACAGGGTGACTCCGATCGGATTCTTCCCGTTCTGCTTGTCGTAGAGGGCGATGGCTGTATTGAAAAGACCTTTGTTGGCCAGACTGTCGTGATTGTTGTATGAGAGGGTGACATCGGCTACGTTTTCGCGTAAGTTGAGGTGTATCGTGTCACTGTAAGTCTTTATGTTGCCATACTGTATGATCTCGGAGTAGACGGTCGATTTGAGATCATTCATGTCATTGGTCAGGGATACGTCCAGCCCCTTTATGAAGATATTGCCCAGGGCGATAAGCTCTGACAATATTTTGCCGTTCATATTGCCGTACTCATCGACGTGAATATCCAGAGAAGTCCCTTTGTCAACGTGAAGATCCGGTTTCAGGAATGCAAATATTGGCCTCAGATCTCCTGTTGCGAATTTGATGTCGTACCAGTTTCCTGAAGCGTAACTGCCGATGCTGTTCCGGGATTCTTCGTCGGTCAGGTGGCTGAGATGCTGCAGCAGAATCTGTCTTCTCAAATCTGTCAGAATATCATCGATTGCCGAAGCGTTGGTCTTTACAGTGCCCTTGAGAAAAGAAGACATCAGACTCGCGGTAGTGACGTTGTCTGAAGAGCGCTGCGAAAGAATCTCAATCTTGTCCAGAGAATACGGGACGTCGCCTACCGTGTAATGAATAGAATCTATTACGAACTTTCCGTTCAATTCTTTATCCTTGGAGAGTACAAAGTTGGCATTTGCCGACAGGTTGATGTTTCCGTTCCTTTCCTTGTCAAAATTCAATGCCACGAGGTTAATGTTGTCTACGTCCAGAGTGAAGTTATAGGTATTCTCTTCCTCGTGTGAAGGGAAGGATACTACACCGTCGAAATCGAATTTAAAATTAGGATCCGTACTTTGCACCTGTCCCACGAATCCGGTCGGTTCCAGGTTGCCGGCAGCGGTTATGCCGGAATAACTGTAGTCGTTGAAATCCAGCCGTGAGATATACAAATTGTCCAGCGATACGTATGACTGATCGGGGTTGATGGCTGCAAAAATCGTGGCTGTAGCGTCAAATGCAAGCATTCCGATATTCTTTGCCTGAATTATCTCTCCCACGTTGAGACCGTTGGTGTTCATCATACCCAGCACCTCCAATCCCAGATTCCTCTCGTTACGGCAGATGGCATCGATGTTCAAAGAGCCCAGACCGGGAGAGTCAATGACTCCGTAAGCTACGTAATCATCGAGCAATCCGTTCAGTGAACCTTTGAAAGTAAGAATGTGGCCCGGAGCGAGTTCGGCTATGCCCGATATAGGATACCTGGAG
>JAFSTD010000024.1 GCA_017450655.1 Bacteroidales bacterium
TTCCAGGTCATAGGAAGGAGTTGTGGCTCCGATAGAGATGCCGGCAACATACTCTTTCTCGTGGCTCTGTATAGTCTCCGCCAGTTTCGTCGCTTTTCCGGCGCAGATGATGAGCAGTCCGGTAGCGAGAGGATCGAGCGTCCCGGCGTGTCCGATTTTGATATTCTTTACCCCGAAGAATTTCTGCAGGGCAAACTTCATCTTTCTCACGACGTCACCGGATGTCCATCGGTAGGGCTTGTCGACCGGAATAATAAGTCCCCCCGGGTAATCCTCCAGGTTACGGGAGATAACCCCATTGAAATTTTTGTCGACAATAACCGGAGACTCCATCTCAGCAAGGAATCTTGTCTATTCTTCTCTGGTGCCTTCCACCTTCGAATTCGGTCTCGATGAAAGCTTTTACGATTCTTTTGGCTTGATACTCGGTGATGAACCTTGCTGGGAGCACGAGCACGTTGGCATTGTTGTGCTGTTTCACCAGTTTTCCGATATCGACGGACCAAGCAAGACCGGCTCTGATTTTCTGATGCTTGTTCAGTGAAATGGCCATTCCGTTACCGGTGCCGCACATTGCCAGTCCCCAGTCCACTTCCCCATTCTCCACTGCTTTTGCGAGAGGGTGCGCTGTGTCCGGGTAATCCATACTTTCCGTAGAATGTGTTCCGAAATCCACGGTCTCGTACCCAAATTTGACAAGGTATTTCTTGAGAACCTCCTTGAGCGGGTATCCGGCGTGATCTGACGCCAATCCAACAGTTTTCATATCAGTTATTATTCTCTTTTTGAGCTATTTTTTGATTAATGAGCATTCTGCTCCGTCTCGTGTAGGCAGGTTCGGATTCCATTTCGGAAACCTGCGCGCTGTTGGTCACTATCAGAGCAGGCACTCCCAGAATTCTCTCTTTCCGGGTGACGTTGACGTACTCGAGCCCGTGATTGACAGGGAGTCCGTGCTTTTGATCCGGCTGGAACGCCTCATCCACCATAATCATATTCTCTCTGTTCATGAAGATGGTGTCAACCTTAGGGAGAACACCCATAGAGAATCCGGTAGCGACAATGGTGATGCCGATGCTTTCTCCCAGAGAATCGTCCTTCACCACACCGCGCTTGAAGTTGGTGATGTCACCCGTATATTCTCTGATATAATCCATAATCTGAGAAAGTTCGTCAGTCTCGAGAGCATACGTGTCATCACTGCTCGATGAAATGTTGACCAGCACTCTGGATACTCCCGTGAGGTCGTAGTCACTCAGCAGAGGAGATTTGAACGCCATGTCAATCGCTTTCTGAACTCTTTCCGGGCCGGAAGCCTTGCCGATGCCCATAAGGGCCATACCGCTGTCCTGCATCACCTTCCGGACGTCGGCAAAATCGACGTTAATGTAGCCTCGGCTTGTGATTATTTCAGCGATGCTCTTGACTGCTGTGGCCAGCACCTCATCGGCTTTAGGAAATGCTGAGAATAGCTTCACTCCTTCGAGCTCGTATAACTTTTGGTTATCTATAATAAGCAGAGAATCAACGTGTTTGTTGAATTCTTTAATTCCTTCATTCGCTCTGAAAAGCATCTCCGGGCCCTCGTCCCTGAACGGCAGCGTGACGACCCCGACTGTGAGAAGTCCCTTTGATTTGGCAATCTCCGCAATGACCGGTGCTGCTCCGGTTCCCGTACCGCCACCCATACCGCAGGTGATGAATACCATCTCGGTATCGCCCCCCAGCACGCTTTCGATTTCATCCTTGGATTCTACTGCGGCTTTACGGCCCATCAGCGGCTCCGTGCCGGCTCCAAGACCGCGGCAGGTTATAGGTCCGAGCTGTATCTTTCTCGGAACAGGGCTGTCCTGAAGATGTTGGAAATCGGTGTTGCACACGACGAAATCCACGTCTTTGATACCCTGTTGGTACATATAATTAACGGCATTCGTGCCGCCGCCGCCAACGCCTACCACTTTGAGAATGTTGGACCTCGCTTTCCAGTCAGAAGGTACTTCTATATCCATTAAATCCATAATTACACCTCGTTATTAATCTTGCCGCTGAACAAATCGATAAACATGGAACCAACCGTTGATTTCGGCTGTTCCGGTTTTGTAGTCTTAACCCCGCTTCTCTTCGGTTTTTTAGGAGCCTGCGGCTCATCCTGCAAGCCGAATAGATTGGTCTTAATGCTCTCCTGAGTGACCTTAGGAGCGTATTTTGCAGATTCTCCGTTGAGGCTTACGTTTCCGTCAAGACCTCTTACCACTGCTCCTACGATAGATGAAGAATAGGTATCGAAGCAGGACTCCTTGGAACTGTCCGAGATGTTCCCCAGGGCATTGGCCAGACGGATGTTATGTCCGGTGATAGCCCTTCCCAGGTCTTTGATATTCTCCATATAGCAGGTGCCGCCCGTAACCACGATTCCGGCCGGGATCTTGTCGCCATACCCAGCCTGCTCTATGATATATAGGGCCGCTTCGAAGATTTCGCACATTCTGGCGTAGATTACTGAAGCCAGCAGAGTCAGGTGAATCTCGGTATTCTCCGCTCCGGCAGTTCCTTTCAGGATCAGCTTCTTGTTCTCGTTTATGCCGTCTTCAATGCAAGAGCCATATTTCACCTTAATCAGTTCAGCCATGTCAGAAGTTATGCAGGCTACGTTCTTGATGTCTTCCGTAATGCTTTGTCCGCCGAAAGGAATGACGCTCACTTCCCTGATGATATTGTCTTTGACAATTACGACGTCAGTGGTGCCGGCACCGATGTCAAGTAAAGCCACACCGTTCTCAAGCTCCGTTTTGTTGAGCACCGCCCTTGCAGATCCGATTGAAGAAAGAGTGGTGTGAACGACGTTCAAACCGCATCTTTGAGCCACGTCCAGCTTATTCTGCATGGAAGATTTCTTTCCGATGATCAGTTTGAAGAACCCCTCTATCTTTCTTCCGTTCATACCGATGATTTCGGAAGGGGAGATGCCAATCATATCGTCTATGTTGAAAGCCTGCGGGATTGCCTCGAAAATAACCTCGTCATCCTCAACGTCCTCGTCAAGAGCCTCTTTCTGCCAGCTCTTGAACTCCGCTTCGGTTATATGCTTTCCCGGATCTTTTCTTTCCTTCTTTACTGAGCACGCTTCACTTCTTAAAAACTGACTTGAGACGCAGAGAATAACGTCGGAAACAGGTTCCTGAAGATTCTCTTCGGTTTTGTCGAGGGCAGTCTTGAGAGCATCTATCACCTTGTGAGAATTCTCAACTTCTCCGTGCCTCACCCCTTTGGTAATGGGAGTGGTCTGGTGAGAGATGACGGTCACCTTGTCCCCGTCCTTTTTCCCGACAGCTACCGATACTTTGCTCGTTGCCAGCTCGACTGCTGTAATAATCTCATTCATATCTATTTACAAACAATTTGATCTTTGAATTTCAAATTAACACTGGTATAATGTTTTGTCTCATCCGGAAGAATCACCTTATAGAATGCCGCCAATTTTTCGAACTTGGCATCCCTGTTGTCAAACCCTCCGAAGACTATCTTGAAGGAGCCAGATTTTGGGTAGAGAACGAGGTCTCCGTTTTCTTCAACGTAGATCTGTTCAATCTCGCGGCTCCAGTAAGCATTGTTTCTGATATAATCGGTGAACTCTATTATGTCGCTCATCCACTGTCTGTTATCAGTAAATCCCCGATGCGATTCCGTCACCTCAACCGGCAGTTTCCCGGTAACGACCGGGAGGTTGAGAGAGTGTTTCGAATTCAGAGGGAGAATAAAGCCTGACTCGTCGGCGAAGAATCCGAAATTCTCGTTCTGGAAGCGGATAATCGGTTTCCTCTGGGTAATCTGGACCGTAAGCCGGTCGGGCATGGTCACGAAAGCGTTGGCTGTCGCAATGACGTCTTTGCCGGTCAGATAATTCTCTATCTGATAGGTGTCGATCGAGTCCAGATTCTTCCCGAACATGCTGTCGCCCAGGTAGTCTTTAACCTCCGACGAAGTGATGAAGCAATTGTCGAGACTGTCCAGAATTATGACGTCCAGGCTATTGCACAGCATTTCCTCCCTTCCTTCCCGACTCAGCAAAGACGAGAAGTAGAAGTATGCTCCGGCTATAGAGAACAGGAGCACAATGGAGAATACTATCAATATTTTTTTAAACACTCTTTCAAATAATTCTCTATCGGCACGACGAAATGGTCAATGTCGCCGGCGCCGAAAGTCACCAGACAGTCTATCTTTTTCGATTTGATGATGTCCATCAATTCACTTTTCTGCACAAGCATCTTGTCCTTTATCGTCACCTTGTCAAGTATCATCTCGGAGTTGACCCCCTCGATAGGAAGCTCCCTTGCAGGATAAATAGGGAGCATTATCAGCTCGTCCAGATTACTGAGGGCAGCCGCGAACCCGTCTGCAAAGTCTCTTGTACGGGTGTACAGGTGAGGTTGGAAAATACCGCAGATTCTGCGTCCCTTGAACATCTCCCTAATCGAACTGATTGCACTCTCCAACTCTTTAGGGTGGTGGGCATAATCATCTATATAGGTGCAACCTTTCTCGTTGACTCTTATGTCGAACCGGCGGGCTACACCTTTGAAGGATGCGATTGCCTCTCTGACGGATGCAGGCGCCGCTCCGTATTGCAGTGCCACGGCGGCTGCGGCGATGCTGTTCTCAACGTTCACCCATCCCGGAACTCCTGCCTTGCAGTCTCTGACGGTACCGCCCGGATAATTGATTGTGAAGCTGTAATAACCGCCGTCAGATTCCACTATGTCGGAAGCGTAGAAATCGCAAGGAGAATCGTAGGAATATCTCAGTACTTTGGCTTTGATGCCGGAGCAGTCGATTTCCACCCCTTTCTTTACAATTACCGCCCCTTCCGGGTGAACTTGCGCAGCGAAAGCCTCAAAGGCCTCCTTTACGTGTGCATAGTCGTTGTAGATGTCCAGATGGTCGGCATCGATTGCAGTAATGACCGCTATCAGCGGATGGAGCTGAAGGAATGACCGGTCGAACTCGTCAGCTTCCGCCACGAGGACATTGCTCATGCTTACCACAAGATTCGAATTGTAATTCTTCGAGATTCCTCCCAGAAAAGCGGAACAGCCAATCTCGTCCGTTTGCATAATGTGGGTGAGGAGAGTGCTGGTAGTGGTCTTGCCGTGAGTTCCCGAAATGGCCAGGCAGTCCTTCCCCTCAGCTATCACTCCGAGCATTCTGGATCTCTTGCATATTCCGTATCCGTGTTCCTTGACGAATTGAAATTCCTTCAAGTCTTCAGGAATCGCGGGTGTATAAACGACGAAAGTATTGTCAGTATTGAACGGTATCAGGTCGGGCCTGTCTTCATAGTGGATCTCAATGCCCTCGCTCTCCAGCTGTTTTGTAAGAGGAGACTCCGTCCTGTCATAGCCGGAAACGTTGCACCCCAGGGATTTGAAATACCTGGCAATGGCACTCATTCCTATGCCGCCGATTCCCAGAAGGTAGTAATTAGAGTACATTTAAAATCTCCTTTGCTATTGTTTCGGACGCATTTCTGGTCCCAAGTTTCAATAAATTGTCACGCATCTGCTCCAGCTTTTCTCTGTTGAACAGAAGTTTTTCCGCTTCGTCGAACAGCTTCTCCACGGCCTCGTCATCCCTAACCATAATGGCGGCCCCTTTATTCACCAGCGCCATAGCATTGTGGGTCTGGTGATCTTCGGCAACCATAGGTGAAGGGACGAAGATGGTAGGTCTTCCCACCAGACAAA
>JAFSTD010000025.1 GCA_017450655.1 Bacteroidales bacterium
AAGCGTCCAAAACCAATGGATGGACGCCCGAATTGTTATCACTTGCAAAAGATCTCATATGTTATTTGTTTTCACATTCACAGTTTCCGCCACAGTCTCCGTCGGAGCCGCATCCTTCACATCCGCCGCAACCGCCTGAGCAGGACTTACGCTCGCCGTGGATACCGTTTGTCAGTTCTTCGTCGGTAGCATCTCTTACCAAAACCACCTCGCCGGTGAAATGGAGGTCCTTGCCAGCCATAGGATGGTTGAAATCCATTTTTACGGTCTTCTCGCCAATCTCCAGGACTTTGCCCGGGACTACTCCGCCCTGCTGATTCATCATGGGAATGATGTTTCCCACGAAAACTATATCCTCCATCAGTTTACCGTCCTGCATGAATATTTCAACAGGAAGGTCTCCTATCATAACGGGGTTAGGCTCACCGTAGCCCTCTTTGGCAGAGAGCCTGAAGTCAAATTTATCGCCTTGTTTGAGGTTTTTGATATTTTCTTCGAATTTCGGGAGAAGATATCCCATTCCGAAAATGAACTCCAACGGTTTTTCAGCAGAAGCCTGATCTTCGATTTTACCGTCGACTTCGAGTTGGTATGCAAGGTGAACTACCTTGTTGTCTTGAATTGTCATATTCTACGTTTTTTAAGCATTAACAAATGTAGTAAAACTTAGGCAAGATTACCAGAATCAAAAGCTAAAGTTGGAATTCTCGCTGCAGAAATTGTGGAAGGATCGTCTCCCACGGCTGTCAGTGAGCCGAAGAGGGTGACAATGTTTCCGGTGATGTTCATCTCTCTGACAGAATGGACCGGATGACCGTTCTCGAAATAGAATCCTCTGATTCCGAATGAGAAATCGCCCGTCACCTGATTGTAATTGCCTCCGTTGAAGCCGGTTATCATAACTCCGCTGCCACATTCTCCAAGAATGTCCTCCCGACTCAGCCCATTGGCGGTCGGTTCAATCTCCAGCACACAGTAATCTCCGCTGTTCAGAGGAAAGCCCAGTTTAGAAGAATAATAGGTATCGATGAAATAACGGCTTACGGTTCCATTCTCTATAATGTATGAAGAATTGGTAGCAATCCCCTCAAAGTCAAAATATGAGGCCCCGAATGCCCCTGCCATATGCGGTGAATCCTTGATTGTCAGGATATCGGGAAAGAGTTTTCTGCCGAGAGAATCTTTCAGAAACGAATTGTTTTGATCTATCGATGCTCCGTCCAGAGCATTTACAATCGGCATCACCACCCTTGACGCCACTCTGCTGTCTATTACAACTCTGTATTTACCCTTTTTGATCTTGTGAGGGTTCAGAGCCGCCAGGCCGAGATTGACCGCTTTTTCTCCGCATCCATTTTTAGGGAGATCTTTATAGAATAAAGTCCTTTCAACCCAGAATGATTCAGGGATGGAGCCGTCATCATCAGAGAGCGAGGCGCTTGCCGATATGGAGAATGAGGTGGATTTTTCTTCACCATAAAAACCCTGAGTATCAGCAGTTATTGACTCTACAATTGAATCATCGAAGGAGGTCTCTGCGCCACGGAATCTTGCGCCGGCCTCACTACGTATCTCCTCTGCCGCCGCCAAAGCGAGTTGCTTCTTGACGTCGGGATCAATAAGGTAAAAAGAGTCATCGCACAGCCCGAGATCAGGCATACCCCCACGATAATAACGGTCAGCCGGAGGAAGGTGACGGTGCGGATCTTTCTCAATCAGAGAGACCAGCTTGACTCCGTTCTCTATAAAGGACCGAAGGTCATCGCGATTTAACCGGTTTGTGGTGAACTGGCCGTACTTGCCATCTGCAAAAATGCTAAGAGTCAGAGAATTGTCCAGTGCAGAATGAATCTTGTCTATCTTGTCGTTGAACGCCGTGAAAGAATTCTGCAGTGCATAAGAGAAACTTATTCTGGCTTCGTCCGCGCCCATTTGCCGAGTCAGTTGCAATATTTCTGAAATGCGGGAGCAGTCCATTGGTCTTAGGTTTAATTATTGCAAATATAAAACTAATTTCTCACCTTAGCAGTAAATTGAGGATGATGGAGAATACAATCAGAGAGTACGCGGCAAAGTATAATTCACCGGAATATTTCACAGAAGACCCTATCGTATTTCCCAAGCGGTTTGTAGAGCTTTACAAACAAGGGAAAGCCACACTTCAGGATGTTGAGATTGCAGGTATCATTGCCGCTCACCTGGCTTGGGGAAGAAGGAAGATGATTGTCCGGGATTGCGAACGAGCTTTCGAGGAGATGAATCAGCGTCCATACGAGTACGTTATGGCAGGGAAGTACCGCTCCGACGATACTTCTCTCCACAGAACCGTAAAATGGAGCGAATTTGCCCGAATCTGCGACAATCTCCGCAATTACTATCTGGAACACGATTCTATTGAACCGCTCACCGTAGAGCAAATCAGAGCCGTTATTTACGGTCAGAAGACGGACCGTCACGCCGCCAACAAGAAAATCAACATGTTCAGACGCTGGATGGTAAGAAATGACGGCATCGTGGACTTCGGGCTCTGGAAGAATGTCTCCCCTAAAGATTTGATAATTCCTCTCGATGTCCACGTTCACAGGACGGCGCTGGAGCTGGGGCTGTCCCACCGCTTCAGCACTGATGCAAAAACAGCGCTCGAGATTACTCAGGCGCTGCTAAAAATCTTTCCGGATGACCCTTGTCTTGGGGATTTTGCCCTGTTCGGTTACGGAGTCAATCGAGGCAAAAGTCCAAATCCTTAATTATCTGTTCCTTATCCATATTCTGACCGATAAAGACAATCTTCTGCATCCGGTCTCCGACCATCGGATCCCAGTCTTTCATCAGATTCTCATCCTCCTCCATCAGTTTGACAAGGTCTTCGGCAGGAGCTGTAGCATACCAGCTGCCGCTTTGCTGTAACTTTTTCTGGACACCTGCCTGTTCGAACATGTAAGACATATCGTAATCGTCGGTGAACCAGCACAAACCTTTTGAGCGGATAATGTTTCTGTCCCACTGCTTGGTAACGAAACGGTCGAACTTGTTGATGTCAAACGGCCTGCGGCGATAGTATACAAAGGTGCTGATACCGTACTC
>JAFSTD010000026.1 GCA_017450655.1 Bacteroidales bacterium
AGCACCTGTCCAAGTATCAGTACATTAAATTGATTGACTTTGCCATTGCGCAAGGTACTTCTTACTTCACTTTCAACGTTCCGAACAGTGACTGTACTAACGAGGCATGCCATCATATTGTAAAAGCTCCTCTTGAGGTTTGCCCTAAGTGCGGCGCTCCTATGCGTCAGTGGACGAGAGTAATCGGATTCCTTCGTCCTATCGATGACTTTGACAAATATCGTAACATAGAGGCTAAGACGAGGTATTACGCCAAAGAGGTTAAATGATGAAGTATGCAGACTTCAAGGTAGTTTTTCGAGAGATTCCGGATGAAGTTACGTTGGCAATCAATATCAGCAATTGTCCAGTAAAATGTCCCGGATGCCACTCTAGTTATTTAGCACAAGATATAGGAGAGCCGCTGGACCAAGCGGCTCTTTCCGGTTTGATAGAATCCAATCCCGGAATTACTTGCGTATCGTTTATGGGAGGTGACGGAGAGCCGAAACTGATCTATGAATATGCGAAATGGATTAAGAAGACGTACCCGAAATTGAAGGTCGGCTGGTATTCCGGCAGAGATCTCAACAATGCAAAACAGAATCTTGAGGTATTGGATTATGTGAAAGTGGGGCCTTATATCGACGAATACGGCCCTCTGGACAGTCCCCACACAAATCAGCGTTTCTACGCTATTACACAGTCAAGTGAAGGTCCCAAGTTGGAAGACAAAACCAAGCTTTTTCTAAAGCGATATATTTAAATATACGGATATGTACAGAGTAGGGAATTCGAAAAGATCGGTCAAAAACGCTGACACTTTTGTTGACAGTCTACTTAAATGCCTTCAGGTTAAGGATATTGACGACATCACAATTACCGAGCTGTGTAATCATAGCGGTTTGAGCAGGAATACTTTTTACCGTATATTTGATGTGGTTGCAGACGTCCTGGTGTACGCCAGCGACCGGCTGTCCGAAAAATACATCAAAATGTATGACAATGTTGAAAACGGCAAGTGGGGCCCGTTCATCGACAGTTACTTGCATTATCTGGTTGAAAACAGCGTTTTGTTGGAGGCGATTTACAAATGCAACCGGCAGGATATTCTGGAGAATTCCATGCTTCGCCTCAAATCCATGAAATTCCCTGAGATGAGCGAAACACCCAGGTTGGAGTATATCAACGGCGTGACATGCGCTGCCAGTATTTCCATTTTGGTGACCTGGATCCGTCGCGGCAAGAAAGAGACTCCTTCAGAACTGTACAAAATATTCCGAGAAGCCTTTGCCAATAAATTCAAAGACTGAGTATCCGGTGGAGATGGGGAGACTCGAACTCCCGTCCAAACAAAGTACCAAGAGGCTTTCTACACGCTTATCCACTCTTTATTTTTCGAGGTCCGACTGCCGGGTGGCAGGCCATCAAACCCTTATCCTCAATAAATCTTAGTGCGCCGTCAGAGAAATGTTGCGCAAGCAGGTTGTTATGATGATACCCCGTACTCCGAACCTAACGACCGAAAATCCGGCGGGATAATCGTCACCGCGCCCTGGGCGTGGTGATTAAGGAGTCCAGCTTAGCTGAGACTACGCAGCGATTGAGTAATTGTAATTGCCAGTTATGGCTTGAGGTCTGAGATTAATGAGAGGGGCCACGACTCTCAACGTGCTTACCGGTCAGTATCAGTTGCTGTCAAAACCAAAACATCCCCGTTTCAGATGCAAAGATGCAAAAAATCTGCCGTTTGTTGCATTTTATTGTAACTTTGTCTTAATAAATAGTAGAATATGAAGAAGAGAATCTGGTTACTGCTGTTCCAGTTCGTATTGATGGCGTCGGTTCCTTTTTTGGTTCCTCATACAGGATGGGTGTCGCTGTTTGCCTTTGTTCCGCTGTTCGCGCTGGCAGATATCTGTGATAATCCCAACAGCGGGATCAGACATCCCAACTGGATTATCTACACTGCTTTTCTTCTTTTTAACGTAGCTACCACATTCTGGATTTGGTGGGTTTCTCCGGTTGGCTCGATAGCGGCTTTTACTTTGAATGCTCTCCAGATGTTCGTCATCTTCCTTCTGTTCAGAAAGAGCAAAAAAGTATTCTCCGGGACGCTTCCGTACCTTTTCTTCATATGTATGTGGATAGCGTGGGAGAGAGTCTATCAGAACATTGAATTGTCATGGCCTTGGCTTGTGCTGGGCAATTCTCTGGCGACTTCACCAATCCTGGCTCAATGGTATGAATCTACCGGAGCTTTGGGCGGTACGCTGTGGATTCTGCTCTCAAATTCTCTGATTTACGCTTGTCTCCGCAGCCTCGCATACGGAGAGTTTGCAGGGAGGAAGAGAATAGCCTTATTCTCTTTTACCGGCCTTCTGCTGGCGGTTCCGATGATACTCTCCGTCATTCTATACAATGGATACAAAGAGACTGACGACCCGGTTGAGGTGGTAGCACTCCAGCCCAATATCGATTCCTATACCGAGAAACACGGAGGCCTCAGCCAGCAGGTTCAGGATATGACGATGCTCTCTCTGGCCGAGAATGCAGTAACTGAGAATACGAAATACGTGATAACCCCCGAGACATTCTCATATAATTTCCAGCTGGACAATCCTGAAGGCAACAACACTTATCTCAATGTCATGAAGTTCCTCGATAAGCATCCGCAGGTCAGCTTCATTCTCGGAACGCTCTCATACCAGATCTATTACGGTGCCAGCAAGCCGACTTACACTTCCAATAAGCTCGGAGAGAATGTCTGGTACGATATGTACAATACGGCAATCATGATTGATACTGCAGGTATGAGAAATTACTACCATAAGTCAAAGCTTGTGGCAGGTGTTGAAATCATCCCTTACCAGCGGTATCTGCCTTTCCTGGGAAACTTCATCTCAAAATTCGGCGGTTCCGCCAGCAGTTACGCCCGCTCGCATGAAGTTGAGAATCTGGAATCGTCCGACGGACAGCAGGTAGGCGTGATGATCTGTTACGAATCAGTCTATCCGGACTATTACCGCCAGACCGCCTTGAAAGGCGCCGGATTCAATGCCATCATCACAAACGACGGTTGGTGGGGTGACACTCCGGGCTACCGTCAGCATTTCAGATATGCCTCTTTGCGTTGTATTGAGAATCGACGTGACGTAGTGCACGTGGCAAATACCGGTATAACCGGTTTCATAAACCAGAGGGGAGACGTGCTCCAGCGCACATCGTGGTGGGAGCCTGTATCAATCAACGGTACGGTAAATCTGAATTACAAACAGACTTATTTTACAAGGAACGGGGATCTGGTCGGAAGGGTTTCGACTTTCCTGTTCTGCCTGTTGCTGCTGGCGTTAATCTCAAAAGCCATTATTCTCAAGAAAAAGTCTTAGAGTATCAGGTGTGATATCTTTGGCTATGACTCTCTTTTCTTTATCCAGAATGTAGATTCTTGGAACTGTAGAAATGTCGTACAGAGTGTAGATTTTGTCCCCGAATCCGCTTGCGCGCAGCTTAATCCACTTTTTCGGGAGACTCTTGTTGTGCTGTTTCCATTCGTCCTTGTCAGGTCCTACGTACACAGATACGACTTTTGCCTTGTTCTCCTTTATCAGAGAGGTCATCCCGGCGATTGCCTGTTCGTACTGTCTGCAGTCAGCGCAGCTCACCAGATTGAAGAACAGGATGGTGTATTGCGCTTTGACTGAGTGCAGAGTTATTCTGAAGCCGCACTGAGTAAAGAGGGTGGCATTGTTCGCCGTTTCACCGAGAGGATTGAGACTGAACAGCCTTACCGCTTCAGCAGTCTGGTCCAGCATCTCCCCGGACCACATCGAAGGCATTCCGAGAATGTATTTTTCAGCCAGATCGACCGCGCCCTGCTGGCAGGCATAGTTATCGGCGGATTTCAGGTAGTTGTAGATGTAATACATCGTCTCCCTGAAAGTGTCGGGATCGGCAACCGTGCGCTCGTAAAAAGCGTCTGCGACGTAGTTGACCGATTCTCTGTCGGGATTCTCCATCTCTCCCAGAAGAGAATTCAAAAAGAGATGAAGTGAGGCGAAGTAGCTGTCTTTCTGCCCGAGCAACTGTCTGAGCGCATTGCAATCCAGCTTGCGCCCCGCAATTCGGTTGTCCTGATCTATCAGAAACAGAGCGGGAGTGGTCAGTACAGAATACTTCCTGTGGAAGGCGGACTCAGCCTCAGGGTCCCAGAGATTGACGATTCTGACCTTGGGATTGTTTACCGTGGCGAAACTTGTGGCTACGTATTTATTCCACTCATCATATTCTCCCTGAGTGTAGAATGCTATGAAAGTGACGTTGCATTCTCCGTCATACTCTTTGAGGAAAGAAACCAGCTGAGGGGTTTGTATTTGGCAGGTTGCGCAGTGGCTGTCGTAGAAATAGAGAATCTTGTAGTCGCTGAAAATGTTTCTGACGTTGACAGATTCTCCGTCAAGGTCTGTGGCAATCAATTCCGGAGTGCTTCTGCCTATCAGAGATTCCCTGTTGAATTCTGCGTAGGTGTAAAGGCTCGGATAGGTCTCCTCGTTGGGCCATGGCAGTTTTTTGTTCAGGAAATAGTTGTCTGCAATGTAAACGGAGACCGCTTCGGTTCCCATAATAGGGCAGGAAGTGAAGTAGTCGAAGATTACCCCGGCTATATTTCCCTGAGCGTCGACGGTCTGTCCTGAAGCTATGAGCTTGTCGCATCGGACTATGATGCTGTCGACCGGCAAGGTGCAGACGGCGTTCAGGTATTCGGTAACGCTGTTATAATAATTGGTCTGTGCCTGAGCGGCGGGGCTGTTCAGGACATAAATGCAGAAGAGTGCAAAAGCGGTTATAACAGCGCGCTTCACCATTCTCAGGTATTATTTTTAAGATACTTGTCAAGTCGGATTTCCTTCGGAAGGAAGCATCTTGCATCACCTCCGTTCATCAATACGTCTCTGACAACTGTAGAAGAGATGAAAGAATACTCGTGACTTGAAGGGATGAAAATGCTTGAAATCTCGGGAGCCATCTTCTTGTTGGCTTGAGAGACAACGCTTTCAAGCTCAAAATCGGTGGTGGTACGCAAGCCTCTGACAATGCAGCACGCACCTTTCTTTTTGCAGAAGTTCACTGTAAGCCCCTTGAATGAACAAACTTCTACGTTCTCCATTCCGGCAGTAGCTTCCTTGATCATCTCCACTCTCTGTTCAGGAGTAAAGAATCCGCTCTTTGCGCTGTTGTAACCAACTGCCACGATAACCTTGTCAAAAAGCTTGAGGGCAGAATTCAGGACGTCAAGGTGTCCGAGGGTAAAAGGATCAAAAGATCCCGGAAATATAGCTGTTCTCATAATGTCCAGTTAATCGGCTCCATGCCGTTATTAATCAATATTTCGTTGGTTTTTGAAAAATGCTTGCATCCGAAGAAAGCTCCGCGGGCCAGAGGTGAAGGGTGGGCTGCCTCCAGAATATAGTGTTTGGAATCGTCTATCAGATCTTTCTTGCTGCGGGCGTAGTTTCCCCACAGCAAAAATACAACCCCGGTTTTATTGTCGCTGATAACTTTGATGACGGCGTCGGTAAAAGTTTCCCATCCTATCTTGCTGTGCGAAGTGGGCTGCGCGGCTCTGACGGTCAGAATGGCATTGAGAAGAAATACTCCCTGCTTAGCCCACGACTCGAGAGATCCGTCTTTACGGACAGGAACTCCAAGGTCATTCTCTATCTCTTTGTAAATATTCTGCAAAGATGGGGGAGTGGCAATCCCGTGAGGAACTGAGAATGAAAGGCCTTCGGCCTGTCCGGGTCCGTGATAAGGGTCCTGCCCGAGTATCACCACTTTTACCTTGTCAAAAGGTGTCAGATTGAACGCATTGAAAATCAACCTGCCGGGAGGATAAATCGTTTTCCCGGCACGTTTCTCGTCGTGGAGATACTGTGCCAATGAACTGAAATAAGGCTTCTCAAATTCATCGGCAAGCACTTTCTTCCAAGAAGGTTCAATAGTGACGTCCATTATTATGTCTATTTCTGGAAGACAAAGTTAAGAACATCTTCTATTCTCTCGACATATTTGAACTTCAAACCTTTAATATAGATATCCTTTATCTCCTCGATGTCCCTCTCATTCTCTTTGGAGAGGATGATTGTCTTAACTCCGGCCCTCTTGGCAGCCAGAATCTTCTCCTTGATGCCTCCCACAGGGAGAACTTTGCCTCTCAGGGTAATCTCGCCGGTCATCGCTATCCCTTTCTTGATGCTTTTTCCGCAGAGGGCGGAAGCGATGGCGGTAGTCATCGTGATACCGGCAGAAGGACCGTCTTTAGGTATGGCCCCTTCAGGGACGTGGATATGGAAATCTTTATTGTAGAATAGCTTAGGCTTGACGCCTATTACGTTCGCGTGCGCCTTCAGATACTGGAACGCTATGATGGCGCTCTCTTTCATCACGTCGCCCAGATTACCGGTGGTGCTCAGGTTTCCTTTTCCCTCGCTAAGGCTGCATTCTATAAAGAGAATTTCACCGCCCATCTCAGTCCATGCCAATCCTGTGACAACTCCCGGAACTTCATTGCCGCTCTGCATATCGTGGTGATTTACAGGCAGTCCCAAGATTTTCTTTATCTCGTCGCAAGAGAGTTTAGGGCTGTAGTCTTCGGCCAGGGCAATCTTCTTGGCCACGGTTCTGGCAAGTTTTGCAATCTGCTTGTCAAGTCCGCGGACACCGGATTCTCTGGTGTATTCGTCAATGATGAGATTGAGTTCTGCTTTGCCGAGCTTCATGTCTTTAGGGGTAAGACCGTGAGCCTTGAGCTGTTTAGGAAGCAGATACTTCTTGGCGATTTCCACTTTCTCTTCTGCCAGATATCCAGAAACGTTTATCATCTCCATTCTGTCACGAAGGGCAGGCTGGATGGTTCCTACGTTGTTGGCGGTAGTGATGAACAGCACTTTGGACAAATCGTAATCCAGATCGAGATAATTGTCGTGAAATGCCGTATTCTGCTCAGGGTCAAGCGCCTCCAAAAGGGCAGAAGCCGGGTCTCCGTGAAAATCTTCAGTCACTTTGTCTATTTCGTCAAGAACTATGACAGGGTTTGAAGAACCAGCCCTTTTTATTGTCTGGATTATACGGCCCGGCATCGCGCCGATGTAGGTGCGGCGGTGTCCTCTGATTTCGGATTCATCGTGGAGTCCTCCCAGAGATATTCTGCCGTAGTTACGTCCCAGAGCTCTGGCGATAGACTTGCCCAAAGAAGTTTTTCCAACTCCCGGAGGGCCGTACAGACAGAGAATAGGGGATTTCATATCGCCCTTCAGCTTCAATACAGCCAAATATTCTATTATTCTCTCTTTGACGGTGTCCAGACCGTAATGATCTTCATCGAGCACGGTTTGAGCGTTCTTCAAATCGAGATTGTCTTCTGTAGTTTCGTCCCATGGCAGTTCCAGAAGGAATTGCAAATATGAGTACTGGATATTGTAGTCCGGAGAACTCGGATTAATTCTCTCAAGCTTGCTGATTTCTTCTTCAAAAGCTTCCGCCACACGTTCAGGCCACTTTTTGTCTTTGGCCTTCTCTCTCAACTTGGAAGCATCGTCCGAAGAATTCATTCCCAATTCTTCCTGAATGGTTTTAAGCTGATTGTTGAGGTAATACTCCCTTTGTTGCTGCTCAATCTCATTCTTGACTTTCTTCTGGATATCCTCTCGGATCTGGAGAAGTTCCGTCTGTTTGTCAAGCAGTTCCAAAAGCTTTATAGCCCTCTCTTTCAGCTTGTCAAGGCGAAGAAGCTCAATCTTCTCGAGAGGATTTTCCACCTCAATCGTAGTCGCTACGAAATTGATGAGGAAAGAATGGTCCTCGATATCCTTGATGGCGTAGCTGGACTCGCTTGTGATATTGTGCGTGAACTTTATGATGTGAAGAGCGGCATTCTTGATACCGTCAACCAGCACTTTCATGTCAGGTTCGTTGGCTTCAGGATAGATGTCATTGATGTAGCTTACCTGAGCCATGATGTATGGGTCAACTATATCGATTGTCTTGATGTTGAAGCGTTTTACACCTTGTACGATGGCAGTCGTCGGCCCGTTTGGCAGGTCTATCATTTTGACGATCCTTCCGAGGGTTCCGATTTCGAACAAATCATCTGCAGTAGGATAGTCAATCTTCGTATCTTTCTGGGTAACAGCGCCAATGAGCTTGTTGGATTTATATGCTTCATTCAACAGCTGAAGGGATTTCTCTCTTCTGACCGGAATGGGAATGACTGTATCCGGGAATAAGACGGCACCGCGAAGAGGCAGAATCGGCAACACTTCAGGCATCTGATCATCTTTAATTCTTTGAATTGGGTCCAGATCCATTACAGGGATAATATTCACCTCACCTTCCGGCCCCAAAAAATAGTTGTCTCTCATTATCGTGTCAATTTGTCAGTTTTTTACCGGAAAGATCCGGTAATTCATACATTGCATTAATATGTCAATCATTGTGCCAAATAGTTGCAATTATCTAATAACAAAAAAATTATGTAATAAAATTTGATTATTAAAAAAATTGATATAATTTTGCCATTCCGTAGATAAACGAACTGAAATTCATTGATAATCAATATAAATAATAAAATTTTTCAATTATGACTAAAGCTGATATCGTTAACAACGTAGCTAAAGAGACAGGACTTGAGAAGTTGGCTGTTCAAAGCGTAATCGAATCTTTCATGGACACTGTAAAGTGCTCAATGGTCAAAGGTAACAACGTATACCTTCGTGGTTTTGGTAGTTTTGTCGTTAAACAACGTGCACAAAAGACTGCAAGAAACATTTCTAAGAATAAGACTAT
>JAFSTD010000027.1 GCA_017450655.1 Bacteroidales bacterium
CCGGCTTCATGAAAGTCGCTACAGCTATGCTTGAGCAGGGAATCATCTAATCCCTCCGGGTTTGAAAAAAAGCGTCCCTCATTTCTGAAGGACGCTTTTTTTATCTCTTGAACGGGCTATTTGTCAATGGCATCAATCCTTACGCTATCCGGAATCTGCGAAGAAATAAGCGTCATCTGTTCTCTGGTAAAATTGTTTGCCGTCATCATCAGCGTTTTGCCGCCGGTCTCCTTGTAAACCTTGTAGTCGCAGGCCCACGGAGTGTAGTCGCTGTACATTCCTGAGACTATGTTATTGTTGCGAGACCAGGTCCCCTTGTAGTGATAATACCTTCCTTCACCCTTCTTCTGATAGAGATTGAATACTCCGCCGGAGAGGAACTCTATGTAAATGTCTACAGCTTCGCTGCCGATATTGACTGATTTCGTGCCGGAATCATACTTTGTGAGATGCCACGATCCCGTAACGTCGTAGTTTGCATCGGGGAATTTCTCTCCGCAGCCTGTCAGCGCTGCGCATACCATTATCAAGATCGCTATTCTCTTGATCATAACCACCCTCCGTTTGTCGATACATTGTGTTTCGATACAACTGAAACTACCTGTTCAATCGCTTTTCCACCCTTGACGTCTCCGCCTCCAACCTTGTCACCGCCTGCAATTGCGCGGATGGTGAGTTTCGCCGAGCCTGAAACGGTAGGGTATATGTATAACTTTCCGTTCTCCATAAACGGCGCTTCGGCCAGCTTCATCGAAGAATTGTTGACCTGTACGGATGTGAACGTTATATTCTCTGAATCTACGCCGAAATAACTGCTGACGTCAACCGCCTGTCTTGATCCTATCTTGGCTACCAGGGAAGGGGTGCCTTCGATTTTCATCATGAACTGCCAGGTGTCTGTCAGACCGGTACCCATTCTCTTTTTGTAATAGTTCAGGTTTATGATTCTGGTACTTGCCTTGGTGACTTTGTTTCCTTCAAGGAGATTGTCAAAGTTGGTGACTGAGGTGAGAATCATATCCTTGAACTCATTCAGAGTATAGGTGTTCCCAAGCTTTTTGGCATAAGAGAGTCCGAGCGCTGCGATGCCGGAAACGTGAGGGCAGGCCATCGAAGTGCCCTGCATGTAGCCGTATAGAGTGCCTTTAGAGAACTCGGGAGGCAATGTGGAGAGAATGCATCCGGTAGAGTCTTCCGTTGTTATGAATTCTCCTCCCGGGGCAGCTATGTTGCATCCCGGACCGTAGTTAGTGTAGTATGTAGGGAGTCCGTCAGGACCGATTGCAGTCACCGAAATAATGTCATGCAAAGCTCCGGGATATGAAGAAAATGAAAGAGCATAGTTGCCGGAAGCGAAGATGACCAAGCCTCCGTTTACCGTGCTGTTGTTGACGGTTCTTTCAAAATATCTTATCGCATCATATTCTACTCCGGCTGCTTCTATGTAGGCATTGTCAGTGTTGTATTGTGCCTTAACTCCCCATGAGCAGGAAGCGATTGAGGCTCCGTTGTCTGCAGCATACTTGAATGCGCGGGCGGTCTGTGAAGGCAAACCTCCGCCGCCTTCCTGGTGACTGTCAAATATCTGGCAGCTCATTATCCTGCATCCGTCGCCGGATCCGGAGCCGCCGGCAATTCCGCTTATTCCTATACCGTTGTTGCTGACGCCTGCAATGACTCCCGCACAGTGGGTACCATGCCCTTTGTCTTTGTCCCAGGTTATGTTTCCGTCTTTTGTGACGGCATTGCAACCGTAGATGTCGTCTACATATCCGTTGCCGTCATCGTCCACACCCGGAAGTCCGTTAAGCTCCGCAGTGTTTGTCCACATATTTGCGGCAAGGTCAGGGTGGGAGTACATAACCCCTTCATCCAGCACGGCTATCACGAACTGGGGATCGCCGGTTGTCAGTTCAGCCCATACGTCGGTTACGTTTATGTCGGCGCCTGCCTTGGCTTTAGGGTCTATCGTAGAAGAACCTGTG
Source organism: Bacteroidales bacterium (assembly GCA_017450655.1). Lineage (GTDB taxonomy): Bacteria > Bacteroidota > Bacteroidia > Bacteroidales > UBA932 > Equibacterium. The sequence goes on from JAFSTD010000027.1 coordinate 1,986, forward strand.
TTGAGGTAGCTCCATTGTAACGGCAGCATCGGGTCGTTGAAGACGCGCTGTGTGGCGCTCGGGGCTGCCTGGTTGTAAGGAATAGCCTCTCCCTTGACTCCCGATTCGGCTTTTGTAGGAAATTGAATTATTGCGACTTCTTTCAGTTCGGAAAGGGCAAGGGCCAGAGAATTGAGCCCGCTTCCCGCGCTCTTGGTCTCTTTGAGGTCAGGATTGACGTAGACTTCGAACCATCTGTCGAGGCCGCATTCTTTTTCCAGCGCCTCTTTGCCCGGAACGGAATTGAAGACTTTGACTACGGAATCAACCCCTGCAATAAGAAGATTCTCAACTGACTGAGCGTCAGCATTCTCCCCCAGCTTTATCAGAATAAACGGAGAATCGATTGTGGGGTTGTTTATGAATTTTGAAGAGAGGGCGGTGTAGTCGGAATCAAGGGTTCCTCTACCTGTGTAATCTTTTGAACAGGATGCTATAACAAATACTGCGACGAGAATGAATATAATTCTAAAAATTCTCATATCATTATGGTTACAACTCATAAAGGTACGGACTTATTTTAATAAATCCTTAAATATCGCTACCTTTATACCAAATAACCAAAACGATGATAGGTGTATATGACTCGGGTTTAGGCGGTCTTTCCGTATGGAGAGAGCTGGTTAAGGTTATGCCTTTTGAGGACTACATCTATTTCTCGGACGGCGGTCACTGCCCTTACGGCAGGAAGCCTGTGGATTTCATCGTGGAAAGGGCTTGCAAGGTGACCGAATTCTTTATCGAAAAAGGAGTTGACCTTATCGTGGTTGCCTGCAATACGGCGACTGCTGCTGCAATTTCCTATCTGAGAGAGCATTATCAGATGACGTTCGTAGGTATGGAGCCGGCCCTGAAGCCTGCCGCGCTTCACTCAAAGTCAAAAGTCATCGGTATTCTGGCTACTGCCGGTACCTTCAAAGGGAAGCTCTATCAGAATACTCTGGCAAAGTACCGCGATGACGTCGAGGTGATCGAGGCCAGGGGAGACGGTCTTGTGGAGGCTGTGGAGTCCGGAGAATTGCATTCCGAATCCACCGTCAGCCTTCTTCACAAATACATTGACCCTATGATGGAAAAAGGTGCAGACCATATTGTGTTAGGCTGCACCCATTATCCTTTCTTGATGGAAGAAATCGAAAAAATCGTCGACGGAAAGGCGGTGATCATAGATCCCGCTCCGCCTGTGTCCCGTCACGTATATGATTTGCTCTATGGAGGCAAGTCCGACGTGCCTTCGGACAGAAAAGGGAGTACGGTATTCTATTCTACTTGTACCACTCCTTATAAAGCAGATATCCTTGAGCGTTCTTGTGGGCAGCCTCTCCAATGGCGCTACTTGAGTCTTTAACCTTCTTGGCAGGAACTCCTGCATAGACTCCCGGTTCCAGAACTTCATTGCTCAGCACTACTGCTCCGGCAGCGATTATAGTATTGTCCGGAATCACCGCATTGTCCATCAGAATCGCTCCCATACCAATCAGAACGTTGTTTCCGACTTTCGCTCCGTGAATGATGGCATTGTGCCCTACTGAGACGTCATTGCCCAATATGGATACGGATCTGTTGTACAGAGTATGGATGACGGCCCCGTCCTGGATGTTGACGCGGTCACCGATCTTGATTGTGTTCACGTCGCCTCTCAGTACGGCTCCGTACCAGATGCTGCAGTCTTCTCCGATAGTTACATCTCCCACTATGACAGCTGTTTCGGCCACGAAAGTACCTTTTCCGATTTTAGGAGTATATCCTCTAAGCTCTCTTACAAGTCCCATAATACATTTATAAGAAAAGTGGCTCCGTGAAGCCACTTTTCAGTTAAACTTTTGAAGAATTATTTTCCTGACATCATCCTGTTGTAGTCATCCATGGATGCTACGATGAGTTTGTCATACTCGCGCTGACCTGTTCCGGCAGGGATCAGGTGACCGCAGATCACATTCTCTTTCAGGCCTTCGAGGTAGTCAACCTTCGCACGGATGGCAGCGTCACCCAGAACTTTTGTAGTTTCCTGGAATGATGCGGCAGACATAAAGCTGTTGGTGCGGAGAGCTGCTCTTGTAATACCTTGAAGAATCTGGTTGGAAGTAGCAGGAACGGCGTTTCTGGCCTCGACAAGCTTGAGATCCTGACGTTTCAGGATTGAATTCTCGTCGCGCAGACGGCGGACTGTAACAATCTGTCCTGCGTGGAGGTCTTTCGAATCGCCCGGATCCGTAACTACTTTCTTATCAAATATGTTGTCATTTTCTTCGATGAATTCCCATTTGTCTACGAGTTGTTCAGGGAGGAAGTGAGTGTCGCCAGGTTCAACGATTTGAACTTTGCGCATCATCTGACGAACGATGACCTCAAAGTGTTTGTCGTTGATCTTCACACCTTGCATACGGTAAACTTCCTGAATCTCATTGACAATGTACTCTTGAACCTTGATAGGACCAAGAATAGCCAGAATATCGCTTGGAGAAACGGCGCCGTCGGAAAGTGCCATACCGGCTCTGACGTAGTCATTCTCCTGAACCATAATCTGCTTAGACAGTGGCACGAGATAGTGTTTCTCTTCACCGGTCTTAGCGCGAACGATTATTTCACGGTTACCGCGACGTGCTTTACCCATGATAACCTCACCGTTGATTTCACTCACGATAGCAGGGTTAGAAGGGTTGCGGGCCTCGAACAATTCGGTTACACGTGGAAGACCACCCGTGATATCGCCTGATTTGCCGATAGCGCGCGGGATCTTGAACAGAATGTCACCGACTTTGATCTGCTGACCGTCTTCAACGTTGACGTGAGCGCCTACAGGCAAGTTGTGCTGCTTAAGTTCATTTCCTTGAGCGTCAACTATTCTGATAGAAGGAGTTCTCACTTTGTCACGTGACTCGATGATAACTTTGTCTCTTGAAATATCGTCAGTTTCCTCGCGGTAAGTAACACCGTCAACCAGGTTTTCATACTTGGCGATACCGTTGATTTCTGAAATGGTAAGCGCGTTGTATGCATCCCAGTGGCAGATCAGATCACCTTTGGAAACTCTTGCTTCGTTGGCGAAGAACAGTTCAGTACCGTAAGGAATATTGTGTCGGCTAAGTTCAATGCCTGTCTCTTCGTTGACAATGGTCATCTCACCTGTACGTCCTACTACGATGGTGTGTTCTCCAGTGTCGTCCACTTTCTTGATGGTACGAACCTCTTCGAACAACAGAATACCGTTCTCTTTCGCTCTGATTTCATTCTCAGCTGCAATGTTGGAAGCGGTACCACCGACGTGGAATGTACGAAGTGTAAGCTGAGTACCAGGCTCACCGATTGACTGTGCTGCAATAACACCTACAACCTCGCCTTTTTCTACCATTCTGCCTGTTGCCAGGTTACGTCCGTAGCATTTAGCGCAAACACCTTTGCGGCTTTCGCAGGTAAGAACGGAGCGGATTTCAACTTGCTCGATAGGGAGTGACTCGATAAGGGCAGCCAAATCCTCGGTGATCTCATCACCTGCGCTGAGAATCTTCTCGCCGGTGAGAGGGTTGTAAATGTCGTGAACTGATGTACGGCCCAGAATTCTTTCACCAAGAGATTCAACGACCTCATCTTTATTCTTGATGGCAGTTGCGACAAGACCGCGGAGGGTACCGCAATCTTCCTCGTTGATGATCACGTCGTGTGAAACGTCGACGAGACGACGAGTCAGGTAACCTGCATCGGCAGTTTTCAACGCTGTATCGGCCAGACCTTTACGTGCACCGTGGGTTGAGATGAAGTACTCGAGAACTGACAGACCTTCCTTGAAGTTTGCAAGGATAGGGTTCTCGATAATCTCGGCTCCGGTTGAACCTGATTTCTGAGGCTTGGCCATCAAACCACGCATACCGCAGAGCTGACGAATCTGCTCTTTTGATCCACGGGCACCTGAGTCAAGCATCATATATACAGGGTTGAAACCTTGATTGTCGGATTGAATCTGTTTCTCCACAATCTTGGTAAGCTCGTTGTTGGTCTTTGTCCAGATATCGATGATTTGGTTGTATCGCTCATTGTTGGTGATAAGACCCATGTCAAAGCTGTCCTGGATGTTTGCAACTTCCTGATATCCTTTCTCTACGAGAGAAGATTTCTCTTCAGGGACAAGTACGTCGGCAAGGTTGAATGACAAACCGCCTTTGTAAGCCATCTTGTAACCGAGATCCTTGATGTCATCGAGGAACTGTGATGTACGGGCTACTCCGGTGTATTTGAGCACTTCACCGATAATGTCTCTCAAAGTTTTCTTCTTTAGAAGAGTGTTGATATAAGGAACTTCGTCAGGAACGACCTGGTTGAAGATAATTCTACCAGGGGTAGTGTCTACCAGATGATTTCCCTTGGAGAGATCCATCTTGTCTACAGGAAGGCGAACCTTAACTTTTGACTGAAGAGTTACGCGACCTTCGTTGTATGCTATGATAACCTCTTCCGGACCATAGAATGTCAGGCCTTCACCCTTGCTGTCAGGGCGCTCTTTTGTAATGTAGTACAAACCGAGCACCATATCCTGGCTAGGAACGGTGATAGGGGCTCCGTTGGCAGGGTTAAGGATATTGTGGCTACCGAGCATCAACAACTGTGCTTCCAGAATGGCTGCATTGCTGAGTGGCAAGTGAACGGCCATCTGGTCACCGTCGAAGTCGGCGTTGAACGCTGTACAAGCAAGAGGGTGCAACTGGATTGCCTTACCCTCGATCATACGAGGCTGGAATGCCTGGATACCGAGTCTGTGAAGTGTAGGGGCACGGTTCAACAGTACAGGGTGTCCTTTCATCACATTCTCCAGAATGTCCCAGATGACAGGATCCTTGCGGTCAACTATCTTCTTGGCGCTCTTGACGGTCTTGACGATACCGCGCTCGATAAGTTTTCTGATGATGAAAGGCTTGTACAGCTCGGCTGACATAAATTTAGGCATACCGCATTCGTGCATCTTGAGCTCCGGACCTACGACGATAACTGAACGTGCAGAGTAATCGACACGTTTACCGAGGAGGTTCTGACGGAAACGTCCCTGCTTACCTTTAAGCATGTCAGAAAGTGACTTGAGTGCTCTGTTACCAGGGCCGGTTACAGGACGTCCGCGACGACCGTTATCGATCAG
>JAFSTD010000028.1 GCA_017450655.1 Bacteroidales bacterium
ACTGCGAAGCGTAAAGGGCAGACATCAGCTGAGAATAATAACTTGAGTTGTACATACTTGCGCCAGTATACCCGTAGCCATAACCGCCGTATCCGTATGCGCTGTATGGATCATAGAGCATATAATCGAGATAGCTGCTTGAGTTGCTCTGACTCTGCTGGACATACTCGAAAGGCGCTATCAACCACATATCCAGCTCCTCGTCCACATCCTCCGGCTTTGACAGAAGCAGGTCCTGAACAAGCATTGTAATGTCAGGTCTGTAGCAGTTCAAAGAGGTATTTATTCCTCCCTTGTTGAAAGAATCGTCATATATGGTAACCAGCGGAGAATATTGTTTTATACCCTTTGAGTTAGCCGCGCGGGTGCACGGGAACAGACCCTGAGGATAGTAGTCCACTTCTTTGAGATTCTCGGGATCCTCATACGGCAAAACGAGAGATGCCCTGGCAATCATGATTTTCTTAGGATCTACGCCTATACCGGCAGCCCACTCGTCCAGAAGTGTCTTCAGTGAAGCGGCCGAGATGTACGGCTTAACCCCTGAAAGACCCTGATAATAGAGTGTCTTGCTGTCATTGTCAACAGCCAGCTCTCTATCCTTCGCGCTGTGGTCATAAGTCTGAATGGCAAATCCGTGAGAAGATGATCCGACGTCAAACAAAGCTGAAGTATCTCTTCGTATATTGCGTTCAGTGTCGGCGAATGAGTACTCCACATACATCGTCATGTTTGAAAAATAGTTGAATCTTCCACCCAGTCTGTCACCGTCGGGCTTGTCGGCCTTGATGTAGATTCCCTTATGATTCTGGATGTATAATTGCAGAGAATCAAACTCCGCATCGGTTGCAACCAGGAACTGCTTTGCGAAGTCAGGCTGCAGATAAATCATCAAAGTGTCACAGCCATCGTAGATGGTCGAACCGCGGTTGACCTTTACGGAATAATCCTTAGGCTCGATGCTGTTGGAGAATATCGTCATGGAATCCAGCACTCTGTCCAGCTGATAGACGCTGAAATGCTGGAATATCTTGTCCTGATTCTCCTCGTAAGTCTTTACCTCGTTGAGATAGCCGTATATGTATGCTTTTCTAACCTCAACCGAATTGATGTTCGGAATTCTGAAACCGGTATCCTGAGGTGTCACGGTAGCCGCCAAATCTATGGTAGTGGCTCCAAACACAGAATCACAGAGAGAGCCGAAAGCGAGCTGATAGCACATACTCTGAAGGCTGTCCGCCAACTTCTGTCCCACCGGAACATCTATGACCGAAGTTTTGACATAGAGATTCTGGTCAGTCGGCGCATAATGGGCGCCTATGGAATAGTCCGTTTCAATACAAGAGACAAAGGAAAAAAACGCCAGTATAAAACCGGCAGAAGCAGCCAACACCTTGTAAACTCTACCTGTCATCAGATTCCCAAAATTTGATTGTAAAAACCGTTATACTCTTTAATGTATTCTGTCTCGGTCAGACCTATTTTAGAACTCTCCAGAATAGGAAGTTTCCTCTTTTGAGCGAACTTGACAAGAGCTTTGTCAACTTCGGAATCTCCGAGAATTACGCCGTCAGAATACTGAATAGCCAATCTCGCAAGATTTGTGCCATCTGTCTTCTCAAGAGCAGCGAGGTCATCCTCGACAACGTTTCCGAACAGGGCTTTCTTCTTCATGTCGGAAGAGAACACTATACCCGGAGCGTCGTTGTATAGGGACAGAACCACTTTAGAGTCAGAGAAAATAGGATCGTCATTGTAAGCTTTCTTCAGATAAAGCGGCAGGATCTGTGAAACCCACCCCTGACAATGAACTATATCCGGTTTCCAACGGAACTTCTTAACTGTCTCAAGAACGCCTCTGGCGAAGAATATCACCCTCTCGTCACTGTCTGCGAAATAGTTGCCTTTGTCATCCTTTGCTATCGTCTTCTGGCGGAACAGTTCATCATTGTCTATGAAATAAACCTGCATTCTCGCTGCAGAGATAGAGGCAACCTTGATGATCAACGGTCTTACCTTGTCATTGACAATGATGTTCATCCCTGATAGACGGATAACTTCGTGAAGCTGATTTCTGCGTTCGTTGATACATCCGTAACGCGGCATGAATGAACGGACTTCACGACCCGATTCCTGCACTGCCTGAGGCAAATACCTTCCGACTATAGATACGTCAGACTCAGGAGTATACGGGTATACTTCCGAATTGACGTACAATACTCTGATAGGCTCGCTCATAAGTAAACAACTTTTAGGGCAAATTCGATACAAAGGTAATAATTTTTTTTAATTATCTTTGGGAAATAAACGGACAGGATGGCAAGAAAGGAGAAAACAATAATAAACAGAAGGCTGGTTCAGTCATATTTATCATCGACAATCAGTATCAGCCTGGTTCTCTACCTGGTGGGCATAGCATGCTTCGTAGGGTTTAACGCAAAGGGCGTTTCAAACTATTTCAAAGAGAATACGGTGGTTTCCGTCATTCTCAAATCCGGAACTACCGAGGAGAAAGCTCTTCAATTCGAGAAAGAACTGTCTGAAAAAGAATTCGTTAAAACAGCAGAATACATCTCCAAGGAGAGAGGTTATCAGGAGATGAAGGATCTCCTCGGAGACAACTTCCTGGACGTCTTCGAAGTCAACCCCATCCCCATTTCCATAGACCTGAACCTCAACGCCGAATACTGTTCCAGCGATTCTCTCGCCATGATTAAGGAATCTCTGTCCAAAATGTCTCTGGTAAAGGAAGTTACTTACCAGGAGTCACTGGTGGAGATGCTGAACGCAAACCTCAACAAAATAGGAATAGTGATGTCCATCGCCATTATTCTGCTTTTGTTCATATCATTCGTTTTGATAGGCAACACCGTTCGCCTGAACGTATACGCCAAACGGTTCACGATACACACGATGCGCCTCGTAGGTGCAAAGAAGAATTTCATCAGGAAGCCTTTCGTAAAGCAGGCGGCCATGCAAGGTGTTGTGGCGGCTCTGGTGGCAATCATTCTGCTGGGCGCTACTCTGCTGTATGCCAAGAAGCACGCCAGCGCCATCTTTGCTATGTTCGACAGCTCGCTGCTCCTTGTAATCTTTGCGGTGGTGATGCTAGTCGGCATTCTCATCTGTATGATTGCAGCTTGGTACGTGGTAGGCAAGGTTGCGTACCTCTCAAAGGACGACCTTTATTATTAGAAATAATCAGACATTATAATGGCAAATTTCTCAGTTTCGAAAAAAGGTGTAAAACAGATACTTATCGGTCTAATCGTAATGGTATCAGGTTATATTCTGATGTTGGGAGGAGGCAGTTCCGACCCTACCGTATTCAATGACGCCATGTTCGATTTCCGACGTCTGGTAGCGGCGCCAATATTAATCATCCTCGGGATAGTTATTATCATCGTGGCTATAATGGGGAAGAAGAATGCAGAAAAAGAATAACAGATGAACACCATAGAGGCTATCCTACTGGGCATTTTGCAAGGGCTTACCGAGTTTCTGCCGGTCAGCAGCAGCGGACACCTTGTAATTGCCAAAGAACTTTTCGGAATAGAAACCGGCAACCTTTCTTTTGAAATAGTGGTTCATGCCGCAACCGTTCTGAGCGTCATCGTATGCTTCTGGAAGGAGATTCTGGACCTTCTGTCAGGGCTTTTTAAGTTCAAGTACAACGATCAGACTAAATACATCCTGATGATCTGCGTATCGATGATACCGGTCTTCATCGTGGGGATGTTCTTCAAGGACAAGGTGGAGGGAATCTTCACTTCGGGCTTGCTGACTGTCGGCATAGCGCTGCTGGTAACAGCCCTGCTCCTGCTTCTGAGTGAAATCATAAAGCCGGTTGAGAAGCCGATGACTTACGGAAAGGCCTTTCTGATGGGTATCGCCCAGGCGGTAGCAGTCATCCCCGGTCTGTCGCGGTCCGGAAGTACTATTTCTACCGGATTGATGTGCGGAGTCCGCAAGAGCGAAGTGACTCAGTTCTCATTTCTGATGGTCCTCGTGCCTATTCTCGGAGAGGCGTTTTTAAGTCTTCTCGGCGGAGAATTCAACCCTGCTGCAAGCAACATAAGCATTCTCAGTCTCTGCTTAGGCTTCATTGCCGCTTTCCTTTCCGGAGTATTCGCCTGCAGAGTGATGATTGCCCTCGTCAAGAAAGCCCGCCTGAAATGGTTTGCACTTTACTGCGCCATCGTGGGATGCGCCTGCCTTATATCAACTTTAATCAGATAATATGCAATTAGTTCCGGCTCAGTATTATTTCCTGGCAGACGTTCATCTGGGAGCGAAGCTTCCGGGAGAAGAATCGGTGAAGAATACTTTTCTGGACTTTTTGCGTTCAATACCAGGGTGCGCCAAGACTATATACCTTCTGGGTGACATATTTGATTTCTGGGCAGAGCTCCAGGGGGAGCACCCGAAGGGGTTTGAGAACATTCTCTCAGCGCTCAAGGACCTTACTGCCTCCGGAGTGAGAATTGTATTCTTCAAGGGAAATCACGACTACTGGACATTCGGCTACCTGAAGAATGAGATAGGTATGGAGATAGTGGAAGATCAGCCGGTCATAGAGAATATTGCCGGCAAGAAATTCTGTATCGCTCACGGAGACGGACTCGGGAAATGCGGATTGGGATACTGGATCATCCGATTCTTCTTCAGAAACAAACTCTGCATCAAACTGCTGGGCACACTGCCCGCAGAGCCCGTCTTCCGATTCGGGAATGGCTGGAGCAAGTCCCGCAAAGAGAGATATCACTCAAAGGGAGATTACAACTACGCCAAAGAAAACGACAGGCTGTCCGCATACTCGGAGGAGTTTTTCAAGACAAATCCTGTCGATTACTTCGTTTACGGACACATACATCAGGTGATAGACAAAACTCTGGCCTGCAAAGCCAGAATGATTGTCGTTGGAGACTGGTACAAAAATCCGTGCTATATTTCTTTCAATGAGGGGGAAGAGCCTGCGCTGAACCGCATAGAGGCTATTTGACACCTTCCTGCAGAATCTTATTGAAATACCTGTCATTCTCAAGAGTCTTGTAGAACGGCTCCTGGAATTGCTGCGGAATGTAAATCTTCGGGCAAGGCGTATTAAAAATCATCTCGTACAGGTAGTCGAAACTGTCGAGTTCCCAGTAAATAACCAATTCTTCCAGATCCTCATCCTCCCCGAACTTATCGTACCCCTGTTTCAAATCTCCGCTGAAAAGTCTGGCGAAACCCTGCCAGAAGACAGCGTTTACACCGCCCAGATAATCGTTGATAATCACGTACGGAGTTTTTCCCACCTCACGGTCTACGAGCCTGATCATCATCAATCCCTGACCCAGGGTTAGCTGCTTGAAAAGCGGCTTGAAATTAGCTAGAAGAGCGTCTTTTATCCTGCTGAGATACCGGTCTTTCTGAGCCCTCGTAAAACCGTATGCTTCAAAAAGGCTGTCCGTCTCGTTGATGGTCTTTGCTATGAACAGAGAATAGGGATATGCCTTGGCGAAATTGTACACTCTTTTGTAATATTTCACCCAGTCTCTGCCAGTCTTTGGCCCCTTGGAATAGATGAATGCAGGAGGGATCTGATCCACAAAAAGGGTGTCACCTCCCTGGACGATGAACTGCATAACCGCCTGTTTCTGCTTCTCAGTCAGTTTCACATTCTGACCGAAAGAAGAAAAACTGGAGGTAAGTAGAATCAGTGAGAAAAAAAATATGACAGCTTTTCGGATCATGACTGCCATAAAGTTAAGAATTAGTTTTCAAATCGCTTCAGGGTCAGACATCCGTTCTGACCGCCGAATCCGAAGTTGTTGCTTATTGCAACTCTCACGTCACGCCTCTGAGCTTTGTTGAGAGTGAGATTCATATCGTAATCTATATCAGGGTCAGGAACCTTGAAGTTGATTGTAGGTGGAATGACACCTGAATTGATGGCGTGGACACAAGCCAAAGCCTCTATCGCGCCGGCTGCTCCAAGCAAGTGGCCGGTCATTGATTTGGTGGCGCTTATATTCACCTTGTAGGCAAATTTGCCGAACACGCTCTTGATTGCATTCAGCTCCGACACATCTCCCAGAGGAGTAGAAGTGGCGTGGACGTTGATGTAGTCCACCTCTTCAGGCTTGACACCAGCCTCTTTAAGAGATTGGAGAATAGCCTTGGCAGCCCCTGAACCATCAGGAAGCGGAGCAGACATATGATATGCATCTGCAGACATTCCACATCCGGCAAGCTCTGCGTAGATTCTTGCACCTCTGGCCTTTGCATGGGTAAGCGATTCCAGAACCAGAGCTCCGGCCCCTTCTCCTATCACGAATCCGTCTCGCGTCTTGTCGAAAGGACGGCTCGCAGTCATATATTCTTCATTATTGACCGACATGGCGCGCATAGAACAGAAGCCTCCCATACCCGGAATACAGATAGGGGCCTCCGAGCCGCCTGTCACCATCATATCAGCCTTGCCCATCTGAATCAACTGCGCTGCGACTGCAATAGAATTGGAAGATGTCGCGCAGGCAGAAGAGATGGCAAAGTTAGGCCCCATAAGGCCATGTTTGATGGCTATCTGGCCTGAAGCCAGATTCAGTACGAATTTAGGAATAAGGAAAGGACTAAACTTAGGCATTTCTGTCTCAGTATAGTCCTTCATTTCCTCAGTAAGCGTGCTGATTCCACCTACTCCACTTCCAAAAATAACACCGATTCTGTCCCTGTCCTCTTCATCGAGATTGACTCCGCTGTCAGCTATTGCCTCATCGGCAGCTACCAACGCGAATTGAGCGTAACGGTCATTTTTGTTTATGTCTTTGCGGGTGTAACCGAAATTGGTTAAATCAAAACCTTTTATTTCGCACGCAAACTTTGTAGTAAATTTCGAGGCATCCACAACTGAAATAAGACTCGCACCGCTGACTCCCTTGTCCAAGTTGTTGAAATACTCTGAAACATTGTTGCCTAGCGGATTGACTGTGCCTAAACCAGTTATGACGACTCTATCCATTGTCTATTTTTGAACGCTCTCGGAGATGTATTTAATTGCATCACCAACTGTGCTGATCTTTTCTGCGAAATCATCAGGAATGGAGATGTTGAAAGTCTTCTCAAATTCCATAATAAGCTCTACAGTGTCGAGAGAATCTGCACCCAAATCATTAGTGAAACTTGCTGAGTCTTGAACTTCGTTCTCATCAACGCCAAGTTTATCAACGATAATGGCTTTAACTTTTGCAGAAATGTCTTCCATAATGTTTTAGATTTTAGTTGTTAAATATTGTGTTTATAATTCTCTTCGTAGCGAGCAAAGTAAGTAATTTTTTTTCATACGGCAAAATTTCATACCTTTGCCAGGCTTGGAAAATTATGGAAAAACCCATCAAAAACCTCGCCGTATTTGCTTCCGGAGCCGGTACGAATGCGGAAAACCTCATAAAATACTTTAGTCAGTCCGACACCTATCGGGTGACGGTCGTTTTCTGTAACCGCAAGGACGCATACGTTCTCGAGAGGGCAAAGAAACTGGACATTCCAAGCATCGTTTTCAACAGGGAGCAACTGACTGACGGCACCGTCGGAAACATTCTGAAAGACCACAATATCTATGCCGTAATTCTTGCCGGATTTCTGATGATGGTACCCGAGTATCTGATCAGAGAATATGAAGGGAGAATAATAAACATTCATCCCGCACTTCTCCCTGCCTATGGCGGCAAAGGGATGCACGGGATGCACGTTCATAACGCTGTTGTGGCTGCCGGGGAACGCGAAAGCGGTATTACGGTTCACATTGTGGACGAGCAGTACGACCACGGTAAAACCATTTTCCAGGCTCGCTGTAAAGTGGAGCCGACAGACTCACCGGATGACGTCGCCGCTAAAATCCACCTTCTGGAACAGGCTTACTTCCCTCAGGCAGTGGACAATTACCTGCGCAGTCTTATTTAAGTTCCTCCAATTTGTAGGTACGTGAGCCTAAGCCCAATTTCTCTGCATACTCAAGGGCATATTGTCCGTTGAGATCCTTGATCTTCTTCTCGAGAGCAGCTTTGCCCTTGCCCGATGCTTTTGCCAGCAAGTCCAGACAAGCCTGATCCAAAGCGACCGGATCCGTACTTGCGAGAATACCGATGTCATTTACTGAAGGTGCGGCAGGGTTAGACATATAGTCGCTGTCGAGAGAGATGTCTTTCATGACTACAAAGTAGAAAATCTTGCCTTTGTAATTCTTGGCAACTATATCAGCGCCTTCCACCATCGTTTCGAGGATGTCTTTCTGAGAAGCCTTGTTTGACAAAGCGGTCTCAGGGTCGGTAGATTTGCCTGCAGTCACTACCGCAGCTTTACCTTCGCGGGAAGCATATCCGAAGCCCATGTTTGCAAGGGAGCCTTCGAAGCCGAAAAGCTCGCTGCCCGTAAAGTGGCAAAGGCTGAACATATAATCGTAATTGTGAGAAGTGTGGCCGGTAAGGAACTGACCGCCAAGATGTTTGTAATCACCTTGCGCTCTGATGCCACGGCTTCCGATTGCATCCAGAATGTCCACGTTTGCAACGGTGTTGAACTTGTGTTCTCTTGAAACCTTCAGGTGATCGTTACCGGTGGTTCTTCTGCCCGGATACAAAGAATTGCAATCTACGATTGTTCCGCAAGCCTCATTTACGAAGTCATAGATAAAATCGGCTTTCAGATAATTCTGTCCGTCAGGTTCACCCGTGTTCATCTGGACACCTACGTTGGCGATAACCGGAGCGTATGGTTGATAAACGGTCAGCAAACCGTCAGAAGTAACGTTTTTGGTAAAGTATACCACACTTTCCTGTGCGAAAGCAACGCTTGAAATAAGCATGGCAAGAATTACTGTCGATGCTAGTTTGATATTTTTCATAGTTATTGTGTTTATTGTTATTTCAATTTGGCGTAAATATAGCAAAAATTAGCGTCCCGACCTATATTTACTCGGGGACATCCCCGAAAAACGCTTGAATGCAATCGAAAAATGTGCCAAGTCACTGTATCCGGACTTATATGCAACTTGTGTAACGGTGAAATTTCCACCCTCCAGCAGGGAAGCCGCACGGACGAAACGGTAATCGTCCAGCAGGGAGGAAACAGACCTTCCCGTACGCTCTTTCACGAGTCTGTAAAGATGACCCCTTGTCATGGAAAGCTTTGCGGCGACATTCTCTACAGAATACTTCCCGTCATCGAGGCATTCCTGTGCCGCAGAGAATACCCGGGCCAGCACCGAGCTGCTCTCATAGCCGGAAATCCGGCGTCCGGCAACGTCCAGAGAAGACTCTTTATTTCTTGGAAATTTCATACTCTAAAGATACTTCTTTTTGCTATCTTTGTAAAGATGGGTGAGGCGATTGAGAAGGAGAGGTCCGTTATCGGAAGAAAGGGGGAGAATGCCGCTTTGGAGTACCTCCGGCAGAGAGGTTTGACCTTCAGGGAGAGAAACTGGCGACACGGTCACCTTGAGGTGGATCTGATATTTGAAGATGACCGGTACCTGAGAATAGTAGAGGTCAAAACCCTGCTGGAGAGGGACGGATTCAGCCCTTCGGAGAATGTGACCCGACGTAAGGCCGAGAAGCTGATTAGCGCGGCCAGGCATTACGTGACCGAGAAACATCCCGGGAAAGAGGTGGCCTTTGACGTTGTCACGGTGGTGATAAAGGATGACGGGGAGATGGAGATTGACTACATCCCCGAAGCATTCTGGCCTCTGGAAGGGAACTGGTTTGCGACATAGCATTACAAACACTATATGGACATCAACAACAATTACTGCATAATTATGGCAGGAGGAGTAGGCAGCAGGTTCTGGCCACTCAGCAGGAACTCAGTTCCCAAACAGTTTTTGGATATAATAGGAGTCGGCAAGACTTTTTTGCAGATGACCGTATCCCGATTCTCCAGAATTCTCCCTCTTGAGAATATTTATGTAGTAACATCCGTCCTTTATAAAGATCTTATAGAGGCTCAGATTCCAGAGATTCCGAAAGAGAATATTCTCTACGAGCCTTACAAAAGGAATACGGCTCCCTGCGTGGCATACGCCACTTATAAGCTCTACGACAAGAATCCGGACGCTACTGTCGTGATTACTCCGTCAGACCATCTGATCATCAACGACTCGGTATTTGAGGATTGCATAAAGTCCGTGATGGAGTACGCTTCGTGCCACGACGAGCTCTTTACCATAGGAGTGCGCCCTACCAGCCCTAACACCAACTACGGCTACATCCAGATTGACAAGAATGACGTCGTCGAGCTGAACGGGACCAACATGAACAAGATCAAGACCTTCACCGAGAAGCCTAACTCAGATCTTGCAAAAGTATTCTACGAGACCGGAGAATTCTACTGGAATTCCGGCATGTTCATCTGGAACCTCAAAACTATCAAACAGGAGCTTGAGACGCACCTTCCTGGCGTCGCCACACTGTTTATGGCCGGCGAAGGGAAGTACAACACCCCTGCGGAGAAGGCTTTCATCCTCAATGTATACGAGAACAGCACCTCCATCTCCATCGATTACGGAGTTATGGAGAAGACTCAGCTCGCCTGGGTTTATCCCGCTTCTTTCGGATGGTCCGACGTCGGGACATGGGAGTCTCTCTACGAGATTTCCGGCAGCGAGCAGGATGCCGACAAGAATCTCAGCAGAGTTGAAAACCAGCTGTTTTCTAACTGCAAAGGATCCGTATTCTATGAGAAGAATAAGGGCAAGCTGCTGGTAGCCAAAGATTTGAAAGATTATATGGTGATTGACACCGATGACGTGCTGATGGTATGTCCGAGGAACGATGCGGCCATCAAAGAAATTTTGGTGTCACTTGCTGTTGAAGATAAATCAAAATATCTGTAATTTTGCCCCCTCAATGAATAATGGCGATGAACGAGAAATATATTGACGAGTTGCTGGAGAAGATTAACAATCTGAAAGCACAAGGAGAACAGGAAATTGAAGAATTACGAGTGAAACTTCTCGGCAAGAAAGGTGAGGTGACTCACTTGTTCGAGGAATTCAGGACCGTTCCCCCTGAGCAGAAGAAGCTGTTCGGTCAGAAACTCAACGTGCTCAAGAATAACGCTCTGGCAAAGATCGAAGCCCTCAAAGAATCCCTGGCCGATTCTCAGCAAGGCAACGCCGCTTCGGGGCAGCTTGATCTGACAATGCCGGGAGATAAAATGGAGCTCGGCGCACGCCACCCTATTTCAATCACGCGCGAAGAGATTATCTCAATCTTCAAGAAATTCGGATACACGGTAGCCGAGGGTCCTGAAATCGAGGACGACTGGCACGTATTCGGAGCCTTGAACTTCCCTCCTGAGCACCCAGCACGCGATATGCAGGACACATTCTTCATTGACAACCACGATGAGAACAAAATTCTTCTCCGTACCCACACCTCTTCAGTACAGGTCAGAAGCATGGAGAGAATGGAACTCCCTATCCGCGTAATCTGTCCGGGGCGCGTATTCAGAAATGAGGCTATTTCAGCCCGCGCACACTGCATTTTCCATCAAGTCGAGGGCCTATACATAGACAGGAACGTATCATTCGCAGACTTAAAACAGGCCATTCTGCTCTTCGCCCAGGAGATGTTCGGACCTGATACCAAGATTAGAATGAGACCATCTTACTTCCCGTTCACGGAGCCGAGCGCAGAGGTTGACGTAAGCTGTAATATCTGCAAAGGCAAAGGATGCAACATATGCAAGGGAACAGGCTGGCTCGAGATCTTGGGTTGCGGTATGGTGGATCCTGCCGTTCTCGAGGCTTCGGGCATCGATTCCAAAGAATACAGCGGCTTCGCATTCGGTATGGGTATAGAGCGTATAGCCATGTTGAAATGGCAGGTAAATGACCTGCGCCACTACTTTGAGAACGACGTCAGATTCCTGAGGGAATTCGAAACCGTGATTTAGCAAATTTTTTTGCAGTTTTAAAAAACTTCACTACTTTTGCTATCCCAATTGCGGAAATAGCTCAGTTGGTAGAGCACGACCTTGCCAAGGTCGGGGTCGCGAGTTCGAGTCTCGTTTTCCGCTCTAAGGTAAAAAGACGGTCCTTGTGACCGTCTTTTTGGCTTAGAAATGAATGACTCGCACGAGCGACCTTGAATATTTTCTATCTTTGTAGCGTGATAAAGGTAGTCTTCATATGTCACGGCAACATCTGTCGCTCTCCTATGGCCGAATTCATCTTCAAGAAGATGGTCAAGGACGCCCATTTGAACGGTATGGTTGAGATTTGCTCTCGCGCCACGAGCTGCGAAGAGATTCTTGCAGGCAGGGGCAATCCTGTCTATCCCCCTGCTGTGCGCCAGCTGCAGATTCACGGCATCCCGATGGAGGAGAAATTCGCAGAGAGAATAACCACTGAGGAGTGCCGTCAGAACGACATTATAGTGGTTATGGATGACAATAATCTCCGCAATATGGAGCCGTTCATCGGAGCCGACAAGGCTCTGCATGCAAAAATGTGGAAGATGCTCGACTTCGAAAGTATCGATTCTCCGAAAGACGCATCGGCAGCAAGGCTCACAGGAGACAATATCGCCGATCCCTGGTACACGGGCAATTTCCCTTTGAGCTACTCACAGATTGAGAGAGGCTGCAAAGGGTTGCTCAATTACGTTCTCTATCTGTCCACGTTATTGTGTACCACACGAAGCCATTCGTAGGTATGGTAACTGTGTGAAGTACCTTCGGTTTGACCAACCTCGATATCAGTCAGATTTTCCGGATTTACTATCCATGCCTGTGCCGCATTACCATTGTTACCCCAACTAGTCCATCGTTCATTTTCAAAATACAGACCGTCGTAAGAGAGACGAAC
>JAFSTD010000029.1 GCA_017450655.1 Bacteroidales bacterium
TGTCGGGATACTCCGACTCGAACGGAGGACCCCTTGGTCCCAAACCAAGTGCGCTAGCCAACTGCGCCACATCCCGATGCCCTCAAGAGGGACTGCAAATGTATACCAATTTTTATTATTAACAAAATTTAACTCCATTTTTTTGAGATAATTGAAGTTTTGGTTTATCTTTGCAATCCACAATAGGTGAGGTGGGTGAGTGGCTGAAACCACCAGTTTGCTAAACTGACGTACGGGTAACCGTACCACGAGTTCGAATCTCGTCCTCACCGCATGAATGCCCTGACAGATAACTGCAGGGCATTAATGTTTTTTCATACCTTTGCGTAAAATACAAACAGTGAATTATGTCTCTCGCTTCTCAAGAAACCATAAACATCCGTTATTCTGAAACAGATTTTGACAAGAGTCTGAAGCTCTCGGCGTTGCTGAATTATTTTCAGGACCTTGCCACTGAGAATGCCGAGAGGCTGGGATTCGGTTCCTCTGCCATACATCCCCACAACCTGATGTGGGTACTGCTTAAGTACAGAATAGAATTCGAGGAATACCCTGTGGATCAGCACAGGCTGACTCTCAAGACCGAGCCAAGGGGTTATGTCAAACTCTTAACCTACCGTAATTTCGAGCTCAGGTCTGAGGAAAAGGTTATGGTAAGAGCCTCCACGCTGTGGGCGCTGGTCGATTATACCACAATGACGATGGTCAATATAAACAGTCTGGCGAACCCTAATATGAAGCCTTTCGTGCCGGGCGAGGAGGATTTGAAATTCGATAAGATTCTCCCCGTAAAGGAAGCCTGTTTTGAAGATACTTTCAAGGTAAGATACAATGATATAGACGGCAATAAGCACGCCAATAATGCCTGCTACCCTATCTGGGCTCTGGAGCCACTGAGCTATGATTTCAAGAAGAGTCACAAGCTCAAGACCGTCGACATGTTATACAAGAAAGAGACCCGCTACGGCGAATCTCTCTCTTCTCAGGTTCAAATGGTTGACAGCCACACCTCGCTTCATTTGCTGAAGAATCTCAACACCGGCGAGGATTCTTTCATGATGAAATGTGTCTGGGAATAGCTATTTCTTGGCTATGTGCTCCCTCATGTCGGTGTCAGCCTGAATATTCTTGAATTTGTAATAATCCATAACACCGAGATTTCCGGCGCGGAAAGCTTCCGCCATTGCCAGAGGAACCTTGGCTTCGGCTTCTATAACCTTGGCCCTTGCTTCCTGTGCTTTGGCTTTCATCTCCTGTTCGAGGGCAACCGCCATTGCGCGACGCTCCTCTGCACGTGCCTGAGCGATATTCTTGTCGGCATTGGCTTGGTCTATCTGAAGAACGGCTCCGATATTCTTTCCAACGTCGACGTCAGCGATGTCGATTGAGAGAATTTCAAATGCAGTTCCTGCATCAAGACCCTTGTTCAGCACCACTTTGGAGATGCTGTCAGGATTCTCCAGTACTTCTTTATGGCTGTTAGCGCTACCGATTGAAGATACGATACCTTCACCTACGCGGGCAAGCACGGTCTCCTCTCCTGCTCCGCCGACCAGCTGTTTGATGTTCGTACGGACAGTTACTCTGGCCTTGGCGATAAGCTGGATACCGTCTTTGGCGACAGCAGACACCGGAGGGGTGTTTATTACCTTAGGGTTTACTGACATCTGCACTGCCTCGAATACGTCACGGCCGGCCAGGTCGATGGCTGCGGCCATTTTAAAATCAAGGGCAATGTTTGCTTTATCTGCGGAAACCAGCGCATTTACCACGCGCGGAACGTTTCCGTGCGCAAGATAGTGAGCTTCCAGCTCGTTTGCATTGAGCTTCAAGCCGGCTTTTGTACCGGTAATCATTGCCATTACGATTGTTCCCGGAGGAACTTTACGCCAACGCATCAGAATCAGTTGTACCAAAGAGATCTTTACGCCTGAAATCAATGCCTGAAACCACATTGTAACAGGGAAGAACCATAGAAAAACGACAAGGCCTACAAAGCCTATTGCAATCCAAACTATTACGTCCATATTATTCTGTTTTATTCAATTTCTTGACAAATACTTTATCCTCTTCAACGCGTGAGACCACGATTTCGCACTGAGGATCTATCAGGCCGTCTTCAGACTGAGCCTCCACGTCCAGCTTGTCGGCAAGACGGACGCGTCCAACAGGATTCAGACGGGTAACGGTAACACCCGGCATACCCGGCTCGATACCTTTTTCGGCAGGATTTGAGTCCACCTTGGCTTTGATTTCTGTGTTCAACGTAGCCTTCTTCCATGTTTTGTCACGTAAAGCGTAGAAGATGATAACGGCCAGGGCGGCTACGGTAATGAGAACCGTGATCGTACCTGCCACGTTACCGAAGTGGATAAATGAGTAAACGCTTGCGCCGGCCAGTGAGCATACACCCAGCACTCCGGTCACAATACCGCCCGGTATCAACAATAATTCTGCAAGAATCAATATGATTCCCAGTAAGATAAGTAATATTATCGGTCCCATTTCAATTATTGTATTTTCTCAATTATCACTCCTTCTGCACCTCCTGCAGTCATCGTGGACGCCACTATTTCAGCTTCGGCGCGACTGTCGAAAGGCGCTACAAAATAGATTACCCCGTATGCATCCGAAGTTCCCCTTGCCAAATCCTTGCTGGTCGTACTCTTCAAAAGATTCATGATTGCTGCAGGCATCCCCTGAGGATACTGGGTAAACACAACCCTGTATTTTTCAGAACTGGCTCTTTTTTCTTCAAGGGCTCGCGCATTCTTGAGCGTCATACTCTTTCCTCCGTCGAAGGCAACTATAAAGGCTGAAGAGAATCCCTGTCTTTTGACCGCATTCAGATTGGCGTTTGCATCTGCATACTTTGAGAACGCTCCAACCTGGTAAACGTAATTGCCGCTGGCAGCTCTCTTCTCAAACACTGGACTCAACCCCTTAAGCTGCTTGATAGTGGCCTTCTTGCTGGTCACGAATATCTGAATCTGGTAAACAAGACCCTGAGGCATCAAAGCGTTGTCCACAATCATAGCTTCCTGTCCTATTCTGAAAGAGAGGTCAACCTTCTCTTCCGGCTCTTCAAAAACGATGTTTGAAGGGAAAGGGGCTAAATTGTGTCTGAAGAATTGATATACCGGTCTCTCTTCTTCATCAGACTCTTCCTGAGCAGGTTTCTCTTTCTCCTCCATGTCAGGAATCGGGAGCCCGTTCAGAAGACAGTCCATCTCCGCCTGCTGAAGAGCGTTCGAAAGTTCTCCGAAACGGCTCTGAAGCGTGAACAGCTGCTGCTCAGTCTCGAGGAGTTCTTCTTCAAGGGTCTTCATTACCGATGCAGAAGTAGCTTTCTGATAAAGCTCCCTGACCTCGCTCTGCCTGCGCTGAAGGGAGGCAATCTCTTCTTTGTTTGCCTGCTGAGCCCTGTAGGCCTCAATGTATTTTGCAACCAAAGGATCGGATACTGTATTTTCCTCAACAACTGGCTCTTCTATTACCTTCTCAGGAATCGGAGTTATGTCCAATCTTGCTATTTCGCGTGCTTCCGCGATGGAAGAAATCGCGGTTTTAACAGGGGTGCTGTCGTACTTCGTAACATATATTTTCACACTGTCCTGGCTGCAGTCTCTGTTGCTGGCAAACAGTGAGAAGACTCCGTCCGGAGTGGTGGAGAATAAGAAGTCGTCATAAGGGGAAGAATATGGGAAACCGAGGTTTTCAGGAGCTCCCCATTCTCCGGAAAATTCGTCCCACTTACTCTGGTATAAATCGAAACCACCCATCCCAGAGAGACCCTGAGAAGAGAAATAAAGGGTTTTTCCGTCACTTGACAGCAGCGGAAAAACTTCGTCTTTATCGGAAGTCAAAGCGTCTGATACGAGAGTCGGGGTGCTCCAAAGGTTGCCGTCGATCCTGTTTGTAACATAGATGTTACATACTCCGCGGTCATCTTCCTGCGAAAAAAACATCTTGTCGGAAGAGTCGTAATAGACTATTGAACCGTCTTCCCTGACTTTCCATGCCCCGTCCTGCAAGTGGCTGTAATACAGAAAGAAATCCTCTCTGGAAACGGTCAGAACCTGCCAAACTTCGGGCTTCGTAGCATATTGCAGCATGCTGTATCCATTCTCACAGAGAGTGATCTTCTCCTGCAGACGGGTTGCGTACTGAGGTTCGGCGCCAAGGGATATGGCCTGATTGTATTGGTTTGCTGCTCCTTTGAAATCGTAATGCAGGAAAAGTCTGTCGCCAGTCCTCTCTGCATCGACCACGCTCTGGGCAAAGGCATTCTGGCACAGAACGACCAGCAAAACGATTGATATATATCGATATAAACGGTTCATTTCGAGGAAAAGATGGAAACAAATTTACTAAATACTTTATATTTTAGGAAAAAATAGTATTTTTGCAGACTATTTTCGACGAAAAGTAATTTTAAAATAACTAACATATTATGCAAAGTAAAGGTGCCATCAGATTAGTGGCTATTCTTATCGGACTTGCGTGCATTTTCCAGCTTTCATTTACGCTGGTAACAGCATTGCAAGAAAAAAAGGCTGCAAAATATGCTGACGCTCAGGTTGCGCTGGCACAGAATCAGCCTTCATTCAATGATGTCAACGAATACGACAAGGTGTTCTACCTTGACTCTGTTCGTACGGCAGCAAACAGCATGTATTTGGATTCTATCTCAACCGAGAAGGTATATTTCAACTACACATACAAGGATGTGAAGGAGAAAGAGATCAACCTTGGTCTTGACCTTAAGGGAGGTATGAACGTGATGCTTCAGCTCGACCTTGCTGAGTTGGTTCGTTCTTGCGCTCGCACGAAAACCACTCCTGAGTTCCAGAAAGCGTTGGCTTTTGCAAGAGAAAGAGCAGTTGATTCTCACGAAGATTTCATCTCTCTCTTCGAAGACGCATGGAATGAGGTGGCTCCAAGCCAGAGACTGTCATTTGACATCGATATTGACAAGCTGAGCGGAGACGTTAAGAACAAATCAAGAATCACCAACGAAGAGATCATCTCCCTTCTTCGTCAAGAAGCCGAGAGCGCAATCAACAACTCATATTCAGTTGTGGAACGTCGTATCAACCAGTTCGGTGTGGCCCAACCTAACATCCAGAAGATTGCAAGGACCGGCCGTATTCTCGTTGAGCTTCCGGGCGTCAAAGAGCCTGAGCGTGTTCGTAAACTCCTCCAAGGAACAGCTTCTCTGGAATTCTGGCACACTTATACATATCAAGACATCGTTCCTTTCCTTCAGGAAGTTAACGATGCTGAAAGAGAGAGACTCTCAGCGATAGAGCCTGTAGTTACAACAGCTGCTGAGCCTTCAACCGAATCAGAGCTTTCACAGGCATTGGCAGAGCAGACAGCCGGTACGGACGTATCTGACGCTTACGCTAAAGAGAATCCGCTGTTTGCGAAACTGGTTCCAACCGGCGCCGCCAATAACGCCTGCCTCGGTCTTGTACACTACCGTGATACAGCTGAGGTAATGAGAATGATCAAACAGTCACACGTAGCGTTCCCTAACGATTTCGTTCCGGCATGGTCTTTCAAACCAAGTTCTTGGGACGAGTCAGGCCTGCACTACGAGCTGGTTGCCCTTAAGAGCACCGGTGGTAAAGGCGCTGTTCTGGACGGTGGCGTAATCACTTCAGCACGTGTTAATTACAACCAGATTACCGGTAATGCAGAGGTCAGCATGACTATGAACAATACCGGTTCTGCACGCTGGGAGGTCATTACAGAGCAAAGCATCGGCCATCAGATAGCCATCGTGATGGACGGCAGCGTATATTCTTATCCTAACGTTCAAAACAAGATCAGCGGCGGTAGCAGCCAGATCACCGGAAACTTCACTCAGGAGGAGGCCAATGACCTCGCAACCGTATTGAAGTCAGGTAAATTGAGCACCCCAGCACGTATCGTACAAGAACAAGTGGTAGGTCCTTCACTGGGACAGGCTTCAATCAGAGCGGGTATGCTTTCATTCTTGCTCGCATTCTTGATGGTATTGATCTATATGGTATTCTTCTACCGTAAAGCCGGTATCGCAGCTGACGTAGCATTGCTCTGCAACGTATTGTTCCTGTTCGGCGCACTCGTTTCATTCGGTGCCGTTCTTACACTCCCTGGTATTGCAGGTTTGGTGTTGACGATGGGTATGGCCGTGGATGCGAACGTGATCATATACGAGCGTATCAAAGAGGAACTTCGCTCAGGCAAAGCGCTTCGTCTGTCTATATCAGACGGTTATAAGAATGCATATTCTGCAATTATCGACGGTCAGGTTACCACATTGCTGACAGGTATCATCCTTTATTTCTTCGGCAGTGGCGCAGTCAAAGGTTTCGCAGCCGTTCTGGTAATCGGTATCATAACCTCTGTGTTCACTTCAATCTTCATCCCGAGATTGATTTTCGAACGCAGACTTGCCAAGGGCAAAGACATTACTTTCGATTCTCCATCAACAAGAAACTTCCTTCAAAATACCCACATCAACTTCCTGGGCGCAAAGAAGATTTCTTACCTTGTTTCTGGAATCGTCTGCGCAATCTGCTTGTTGTCATGCATTTTCAGAGGATTCTCTCTCGGTGTTGATTTCAGCGGAGGCCGCACATACGTAGTACGTTTTGACCAGCACGTTACAGCTGAGGATGTCCGTGCCGCAACTCTTGAAGAATTCGGCGAGGCTGCTGAGGTTAAGCAGTTCGGTAGCGCTTCTCAAATGAGAATCACCACCAAATACAAAGTGAACGAGGTTAGCCAGGAGGTTGACAAAGAGATTGAAGGCATGCTTTACAATGCCCTCAAGACGTTCTTCGTTGACGAAATGTCACTTGAACAGTTCTCTTCTACTCTCGACAATCCTAACGGTATCATATCTTCAGACCGTGTAGACGCTACCATTGCGAGCGAGATGCAAAGAGAATCCGTAATTGCGGTTATCCTTGCGCTCATTGTAATCTTCGCCTACATTGCACTCCGATTCAGAAACTGGACCTGGGGTATCGGAGGTGTTGCATCTCTGATTCACAACTCTATCATTGTAATCGGATTCTTCTCACTGTTCACCGGTATTCTGCCGTTCACTCTGGACGTTGACCAGACATTTATCGCAGCGGTTCTGACCATCATCGGTTACTCTATCAACGATAACGTGGTTATCTTCGACCGTATCCGTGAATACAGGACCCTGTATCCAAAACGTGAACTCAAGCAGAACGTGAACGATGCGTTGAACGCAACATTGTCAAGAACAATCAATACTTCATGCTCAACGTTGATAGTGTTGATAGCAATGGCAATCTTCGGTGGAGAATCAATCCGCGGTTTCTGCGTCGCATTGACTCTCGGCGTTATCGTAGGTACATACGCTTCATTGTTCATCGGTACTCCGATTATGTACGATTTGAACATGAAGAGCGCTGCAAAGAAGAGCAAATAGTCTGAATCTTGCATAAAAAAGAGAAACCCTGACAGAATCAGGGTTTCTTTTTTGTTTTATTTGCCCGTAATCAGATTTTCTTGAGCAGATTGACCAAATCCACCTTTTCGGCGATAACGGCCTTTAAAGAGGAAATATCGACCCTTTCCTGCTCCATAGTATCCCTGTAACGGATAGTAACTTTGTTGTCAACCAGAGAATCGTGATCCACGGTGATGCAGAATGGCGTTCCGATAGCGTCCTGACGACGGTACCTCTTGCCGATACTGTCTTTCTCGTCGTATTGGCAATTGTAATCGAATTTGAGCATATCCATTATCTCCTGAGCCTTCTCAGGCAGACCGTCTTTCTTAACCAACGGCAGTACGGCAGCCTTCACAGGGGCGAGCTCGGCAGGAATTGACAGTACAACTCTTGTTTCGCCATTCTCCAAAGCCTCTTCCTTGTAAGCTGAAGAGAGAATTGCGAGGAAACAACGGTCCAGACCGATTGAAGTCTCTACAACGTAAGGAACGTAGCTTTCATTCTTCTCAGGATCAAAGTATTGAATCTTGCGTCCGCTGACACGCTGGTGATTTCCGAGGTCAAAATCGGTACGGGAGTGGATTCCCTCAAGCTCTTTGAAGCCGAACGGGAATTCGAATTCTATGTCTGTTGCGGCATTTGCATAATGAGCAAGCTTGTCGTGATCGTGGAAACGGTATTTTTCGTCGCCAAGACCCATAGCCTTATGCCAGTTCAGTCTGAGTTCCTTCCACTTCTTGAACCACTCCATTTCGGAGCCCGGCTGCACGAAGAATTGCATCTCCATCTGCTCGAACTCTCTCATTCTGAAGATAAACTGACGCGCAACTATTTCATTTCTAAAGGCTTTACCTATTTGAGCTATTCCGAAAGGAATCTTCATTCTGCCGGTTTTCTGTACGTTCAGGAAGTTCACGAAGATACCCTGGGCTGTTTCCGGACGAAGGTATATAGTGCCGTCTTCACCTGAAATGTTGCCCAACTGGGTTGAGAACATAAGGTTGAACTGACGAACTTCCGTCCAGTTCTTGGTTCCGCTTATAGGACATGCTATCTCAGCGTCGACAATGATCTGTCTCATCTCGTTTAAATCATTATCGTTCAAGGCTTTGACCATTCTCGCGTGGATAGCGTCATATTGAGCCTTCGAACGGAGGACGTTAGGGTTGGTGGCTCTGAACTGCTCTTCGTTGAAAGCGTCTCCGAAGCGCTTGCGACCTTTTTCCACCTCCTTGTTCATCTTCTCCTCGAGTTTTGCAAGATAATCTTCGATGAGAACGTCAGCCCTGTATCTTTTTTTGGAATCTTTATTGTCAATCAAAGGATCGTTAAATGCTCCTACGTGGCCGCTGGCTTCCCATACCTTGGGATGCATGAAAATGGCGCTGTCTATACCGACGATATTCTCGTGGAGGCGCACCATTGAATCCCACCAGTACTTTTTGATGTTATTCTTCAGTTCAACACCCAGCTGGCCGTAATCGTATACCGCACTTAATCCGTCATAAATCTCACTGCTTTGGAAGATAAAACCGTATTCTTTGCAGTGTGCAGTCAGATTCTTAAAAACTTCTTCCTGTGTCATTTTATAATTTGATTTAATAATTCTTTTACAAAAGGCCTCTCCGTTACCTGCGGATGAGGTATTTTCAATCTCTCGGTGTCAATTGCAAGATCCTCGAACATCAGAATGTCAATGTCAATCACTCTCGATTCGTACACCCTGCAACCCTCTGCGTCATATTCCGCCTTGTGCGGCGGTCTTCCCATCTCACGCTCCACTTTCTGACACAAGTCCAAAAGGAATTCCGGTGTCAGAGAATCACTCGCGCTGAAGGCAATTACCTGATTCAGAAAAGAGGGTCCATCAAACCCTATTGCTTTTGTTTTCAACACTTTGGTCTTGACAAAATCTGTGTTCAAAGCCTTTTTCAACAATTTTCGAGCCTTGCAGAGATTCGCCCTTTTACATCCCAAATTGGTACCGAGAAGCAAATATATCATTTCCTAAAGTAATCCTAACTCCAGTTTCGCCTCCTCACTCATCATATCCTGCGACCAAGCCGGTTCAAACACGAGTTCTATCACCACATCCACTACTCCGGGCACGTCTCTGACTGCCTCAGCCACATTCGCCACCAGTTCGTCAGCTATCGGACAGTTCGGGGCGGTCAGAGTCATTTTCAGGTCAACTTTATGGTCCTTGTCCACGTTTATCTCGTAAATCAACCCCAGATCGTATATATTGACCGGTATTTCAGGGTCATAGACCTGGCGAAGAGCCATCACGATATTCGCTTCAAGAGCTGTTTTAGCATTCTCTCCCATTCTGACACCCTTTTTCTTTATACGCCAGACTGTAGTTCATTATCTGTTTGATCATGGACACCAATCCGTTTGCTCGAGTAGGAGAAAGATTCTCCTTCAAGCCTATAGTCTCCAAAAACGAAAGGTCAGAATGCAGGATATCGTCCGGCTTCTGACCGTTGAAAACTCTGATTAACAGAGAAATAATCCCTTTTGTAATAATGGCGTCGCTGTCTGCCGTAAAATAGAGCAACCCATCTTCCATTCTGCAATCGAGCCATACTCTGGACTGACAGCCTTTTATGAGGTTATCCTCCGTCTTCTTCTTTTCGTCAATCTGGGGAAGAGTTTTGCCTAAGTCGATGAGATACTCATATTTATCAAGCCACTCGTCAAAAGCGGAAAACTCCTCGATTATCTCATTCTGTATCTCTTTGATCTCCATTATGAAAGCATCTTTATAGTTTTAGAAAGAGCATCGGCAAAGATATCTATCTCTTCCTCAGTATTATACGGCAACAGAGAAACTCTTGTCAAACCTTTCTCCGAGTATTTTTTCACAATAGGTTCAGCACACATCAGGCCTGATCTGACTGCAACCCCCATCTTATCGAGAATCTGCGCTGCATCCTCAGGATGAATTCCATCGATGGAGAATGAATACAGCGGGATTCTGCTGTCGGAACAAGCTCCTGCAAGATGAAGTCCCGGAATCTGTCCGAGGCAGAATTCCATTTTCTCCATAAGAGCACTCTCGTGAGCGATAACTTCCTTATTCTTACGTATTTCAGCAGCAAATTCCAATGCGGGAGTCATAGCGGCGGCGCTTAAAAAATTCGGTGTTCCCGCTTCGAATTTCAACGGCACGGGAGCAAAAGTCGTCTTGCTGAAAGTAACCGTTTCCACCATATCTCCTCCGCCAAGCATAGGAGGCAGCTTATCCAGCCACTCTTTCTTGCCATAGAGAATGCCTACGCCGGTAGGGCCGTACAGTTTATGGGTAGAAAAAGCGTAAAAATCGCAGTCCAAAGCCCTTACGTTCACCTGTTTATGCACGATTCCCTGAGCTCCGTCAATCAGAACCGGAACGTTTCTGGAATGGGCGAGACTGATTATCTCAGCTATAGGGTTTTCTATTCCCAACACGTTGGAAACGTGTGCGACGGCCAATATCTTAACATTGCAGTCAAGCATTGATTCCACCCTCGAAAGTGACAATTCTCCGCTCTCTTCCACGGGAATCACTGAGATTTTCGCGCCGGACATATCGCAGGCAAGCTGCCAGGAAACAATGTTGGAATGGTGTTCAGCCTCGCTTATCAGCACTTTGTCCCCTTTTTTCAGTATTGCCCTGGCAAATCCGTGCGCCACCGTGTTGATTGCAGAGGTAGTACCTGAAGTGATCACCACGTTCTCCCGGCCGGGAGCGCTTATAAAACCGGCTGCAGCCTCTCGTGCACTTTCGTAAACTTCTGTAGCTTTTGAACTTAAAGAATGGACTGCTCTGTGAATATTGGCATTTGCGGTAACACTGAGCTTACTCTGAAGGTCTGTTACGGCCTTAAGCCTCTGAGAAGTGGCGGCATTGTCAAAATAGACAAGCTTTTTGCCGTAAACTCTTTCGTTCAAAGCGGGAAACTGAGCCCTTATGTCACTGATTACTGAAGCCATAGTCTTGCAAAAGTACAAACAAAGTTTGTTTTTTAGACACTTATCCCGTATTTTTACATTTACTGTCAAATATTGTGGTATGTACGATTACATCAAAGGAATTCTTGTGGAATTAAATCCTGCTGAAGCTGTGGTGGAAGCAGGCGGAGTGGGGTATAAGATTCTTATCTCGCTGCAAACTTATTCTGCAATTGAACAATACAGCAATCACGAAGTCAAACTATATGTGCATCACCATCTTAGAGAAGATGACGAGGCATTTTACGGATTTGCCGACAAGGATGAAAGAACCCTGTTCGAGCTCCTTATTTCCGTTTCCGGGATAGGGCCGGGCTCTGCCAGAATGATGCTCTCTTCTCTCTCCAGCGAAGAACTGCAGAATGCAATCATAGGGGAGGACGTCAATAAGATCAAGAGTATCAAGGGCATCGGCGTCAAAACCGCCCAAAGAGTCATTATCGACCTCAAAGACAAGATAGTCACAGGTTCGACCGCCAGGAATATCGGCTCAATCATGTCGGGCAGCAGTCCAGTCAGGGCAGAAGCCGCCAGCGCCCTCGTTTTGCTCGGTTTTTCTAAGCAAAATGTGGAGAAAGCCCTTGATTCTGTGCTCTCTAAGTCTCCTGACGTATCTCTTGAGGACTTGATAAAAAATAGTCTTAAATTGCTTTAAAAGCTAAAAAATAGACTATATTTGCGAACTAACAACAATCAATGACAACGATATGAATATTCCCGCTAATCTCAAATACACCGAAGAACACGAATGGGTAAGCGTTGACGGTGGTATTGCTACAGTAGGTATTACTGATTTTGCTCAAAGCGAGCTAGGAGACATTGTTTTCGTAGACATCCCTACCTTGGGAGAGACTCTTTCTCAGAAAGAGAAATTCGGTGATATTGAAGCCGTTAAGACAGTTGCCGAGGTGTTTATGCCTGTAAGTGGCGAAATTCTTGAGGTAAATGAAGATCTTGAAAACTCACCTGAATTGGTAAACAGCGATCCTTACGGAGCAGGTTGGATGGTTAAGGTTAAAATGTCAGATCCTGCTGAATTGAACACTCTTCTCAGCGACTCTGATTATAAAGCAATAATCTAAGTATCAATGGAAATTACACGATTATTCGACTATTTGACTCATCTGGAGCAGTTTGTCCCGGAAAAGCAGGATATGTTTGCCCGAAAGACACGCCAAGGTTGGATCAAGTACAGTGTCACGGACTACGTCAATTATTCTCACGCCGTTGCAAGAGCCTTATTGGCAATGGGATACGCCCCTGACACTAAGGTAATCAGTGTAACTCCGAACAGACCTGAATGGAACTTTATCGATATGGGTGTGGCTCTTGCCCATATGATTCACGTTCCGATTTACCCTACACTCAGTGCCGACGAGTTTTCATTTATCATCAATCACTCTGATGCTCAGGTGATTTTCGTAGGTACCGAGTCCCTTTACAACAAGATAAAGCCGGTTGCGGACACCATTGACAGGGAGATCAAGATCATTCTCCTAGACGATTCAGACACGCTTTTCTGCTTTAAAGAGTTTCTGAAACTTGCAGATGGCGAGAACAGGGAAGAGCTTGAAGCCGTCGTTACGAAGAATATCGCCGAAATTGACCCTGATACTTGTGTATCAATAGTTTATACTTCGGGCACCACCGGTCAGATGAAGGGAGTGATGCTCAGTCACCGCAACCTTACTTTCGACGCTCACGGCCACGTAATCAGAAACGTCACCACTTCGGATCAGAAGGCTATCAGTTTTCTGCCTCTCTGCCATGCGTATGAGAGAACTATGAGCTATCACTATCAGGAGAGGGGAATGAGTATCTACTATGCCGAGAATATCGGCAGTTTTGCTTCCGATCTTGCTGATTGCCATGGAGATATGTTCTGCGGAGTGCCCCGTGTTCTGGAAGTAATGTACGGCAAATTCGAAGCCGCCGGAAAGAACCTGAAGGGCATTTCAAGGAAGATCTATTCTTGGGCTATGGATTTGGCCAGCAATTACGATAACACAAAAAAGAACCCTTTCTATCGCCTGAAGATAAAAATCGCCGACAAACTGGTCTACAGTAAGTGGAGAGCTAATCTGGGAGGCCATAATCTTACCGTAGTAAGCGGTGGCAGCAGCATCCAGGAGAAAATTATCCGCTGCTTCAATGCCGCTAAAATGGACATTTACGAAGGATATGGTCTTACCGAGACATCTCCGGTTATTGCCGTAAACAATCCTAAAGAGAAGCGTAACGTATTCGGAACTGTGGGAGAAATCCTTGACGGGACTGAAATAAAGTTCGCGGAAGACGGTGAAATCCTCACAAAAGGGCCTCACGTAATGCTCGGATACTACAAAAATCCTGAGCAGACAGCTATGGTAATCGACAAAGACGGATTTTTCCACACCGGAGACATCGGCTATATGAAGGATGGCAAATATCTCAAGATTACCGACCGTAAAAAGGAGATTTTCAAGCTTTCAAACGGAAAATACATCGCTCCACAGGCAATTGAGACCCTGTTGAACCAGTCATATCTGTTTGACAACAGCTTCATCATGGGGGAAAATCAAAAATTCGCCTCTGCGATCATCACAGTCAATAAAGATAACCTCAAATCACTCGCTGAGGAGAATAAGATCAGCTATGCTTCTCCTGAAGAATTGCTCGATAACCCTCAGATAGTTTCTCTTCTGAACAAAGAAGTCTCTACTCTGACTGCCAGCCTGGCTTCATATGAGCAGTTGAAGAGGTATAAATTCGTATTGGATGAGTGGACAACGGCAAACGGACTCCTTTCACAGACACTGAAGCTGAAACGGGCGAAGCTGGCAGAGAAATATTCTCCACTCATAACTGAGATTTTCTCATAAAAAGTTCCACGTGGAACTTTTTTTATTTCATTTTCTGGATTATCTGCCGAAATAAATCAGCAAGACCGAGATATCGGCCGGTGAAACACCGCTTATTCTGGATGCCTGTGCGATAGTAACAGGCTTATAGCGCTCAAGTTTTATTCTGCACTCCATAGATAAAGAAGAAATTTTGGAATAATCGAAATTCGATGGAATTCTGATGTTCTCCAAACGGAGAATTTTATCCGCCAACCTGCGCTCACGCTCAATATAACCGCTGTATTTGACTGCAATCTCCGTCGATTCTATTACTTCCTCCCTTATATCGTCCGGTACATCTGAAACCAAATTTGTTCCACGTGGAACAATTTTGATTATTTCGTGCAGTGAGACATCAGGGCGTGTAAGCAGGTCTGCAATACGTCTTCTATTGTCAATTTGGGAAGAACCCAGAGATGTCAAATAATCGTTTATCTCATCAGGGGTAACTGAAGTGGAAGTAATGGATTCTTTCAGTTTGGAAACGGAAGAATATTTCTCATTCATCAAAGAGAATCTCTCCTGAGAAGCCAAACCAAGCTGAAATCCTTTGCCAGAGAGTCTTAAATCGGCATTATCCTGTCTTAAAAGAATTCTGTACTCAGCCCTCGATGTAAACATTCTGTACGGCTCGTCCACACCTTTTGTAATGAGGTCGTCTATCAGTACGCCGATGTACGCTTCGTCGCGTTTTAGAATGAATTCTTCTTTCTCTTTAATTCTTAAAGCAGCGTTGATTCCGGCCATCAGACCTTGAGCAGCCGCCTCTTCATAGCCGGTTGTACCGTTTACCTGGCCTGCTAGATAAAGCCCTTCTATGGCTTTTGACTCCAAAGTAGCTTTCAGCTGGGTAGGATCGAAGTAATCGTATTCAACGGCATAGGCTGGTCGGAAGATTTTCAGGGTTTCAAAGCCTTTAATCTGGTGGAGAGCATCCAGCTGCACTTCAGTAGGAAGCGAAGAAGAGAATCCCTGCAGATAATACTCGGAAGTATCGAGGCCTTCGGGCTCCAAGAATAGCTGATGGCTCTTTTTGTCGGCAAAAGTCTTGAGTTTGTCTTCTATGGAAGGGCAATATCTCGGTCCAATACCGACTATTTTGCCGCTGAACAAAGGAGATTGATCGAAAGCAGATCTCAGAATGTCATGAACAGCCTCGTTGGTATGAACAATATAACAGTCTTTCTGTGCCCAGTCGCCCCTCTGAATAGCAGATGTTCCGGGGAGAAACGAGAACTTTGCCGGATTTTCATCTCCTTTCTGAATTTCAAGTTTAGAAAGATCTATCGATCGGGTGTCTATTCTCGGAGGAGTACCGGTTTTCATTCTACCGGTCTTGATACCCAGGGAAACGAGCTGATCGCTCAATCCGAAAGAAGAGAGTTCTCCAATGCGACCTCCGGTAGCAGCCTGTTGTCCGATGAATATTTTTCCGTTCAGAAACGTTCCGGCAGTGATGATAACGGCTTGAGAATTGAATTCCGTGCCCATCTGGGTTCTTACTCCGCAGAGACGGGAATCTCGGAAGGTTAACGCCACGACAGAATCCTGCCAAATATCTAAGTTACAGCACTTTTCAAGTTCTTGTCGCCAAAGTCTGGAGAAGAGCATTTTATCGCATTGAGCGCGGGGGCTCCACATTGCAGGCCCCTTTGACTTGTTCAACATTCTGAACTGGAGGGTGGCATTGTCGGTAATTGTTCCGGATGCCCCTCCGAGCGCGTCGATTTCCCGGATGATCTGACCTTTTGCTATCCCGCCCATAGCCGGGTTGCATGACATCTGGGCGAAACGCTTCATATCCATAGTTATCAGAAGAACCTTCATTCCCATACGGGCAGAAGCAAGTGCGGCTTCACACCCCGCGTGTCCGCCTCCAACAACTATTATGTCGTATCTATCGGTCATTACTGGATAGTTTCGTATAGATCAAGCGCCTTATTTTCAGCAAGTTGCATTTGTTTACGCTTACTTTCTGCAACATCGTCATACCCAATCAGATGCAATATTCCGTGCGCCATGACCCGCTTCAATTCTCTGTCAAAACCCTCTTTATAGGTTATTGCATTGGCTTTTACGGTGTCGATACTGATATAAATGTCGGCTGAGACCGTGTTGCGTTTGCGGTCAGCATCGCTGCTTTCGTCGAAAGTAATGATATCTGTGTAATAGTCGTGACCCAGGTACTGGCGGTTTATTGCCAGCAGGTAGTCATCGCTACAGAAGATGTAGTTCACGTCTTTAATCTTGAAGGACGACGGTCTGCCGAGAATTATTGCGACTTCTCTTAACCATCTTTTTATCTTCATTTTATCTTTCAGAGAAAAATCAACTTCTTCTGTAAAAAATGCAATCATTTTTCTAAAAAATTGGAGAATAAGACTTACATTTGCAATCCAAAAATAATAAGAACTATCAAAATAAACCTAAAATTATGGCTAAAGTTACAGTTATCGGCGCCGGCAATGTAGGCGCAACAGTTGCTAACGCCATTGCTCATACTGGCTGTGTATCTGACCTCGTTTTAATCGACATTAAAGAGGGCATTTCTGAAGGAA
>JAFSTD010000030.1 GCA_017450655.1 Bacteroidales bacterium
CAGTCAAATGCTATAATACTGATTACTACGGCGTCAAGAACATTCTTTCCCAATTCATTCTCCATTTTGAGAACGTGCTGGTCATAGGATGCGGCGGTGCCGGAAAAGCGGCCGCTCTGGCAGCGTACGACTCCGGATTCTGCGTCTCCGTTGCAAACAGAACCCCGGAGAAAGCCAAGTCATGGGTTGAAGAGAATCACCTGAACGACATCGAATGCTACGGACTGGACAGTATGCCGGTCACAAAAAGCGACATCATCATCTACACCGTTCCTGTTCTCCCCGACAGACTGGCGAAGGCTTCTTTCAACGGCAAAATCCTGATCGAGGCGAATTACGCCACCCCTGTTTTTGCCGACTCCCCTCTTCTTTCAGCCTATATTTCTGGAGAAGAATGGCTTAAGGAACAAGCCCATTTCGGCTTTAAAATAATGCGTGAAAAATATTTGTGAATAACCGCAGTTAGTTGTATTTTTATAGAAATTTTACAGCTATGGCATTAAACAAAGTATTATTGATTGGTAACGTAGGGAAAGATCCGGACGTTAGGCACCTTGAGGGTGGAGCTTCTGTCGCTACATTTACGTTGGCGACTACTGAGAGATTTAAAGAGCGCGCTAGCGGTGAGACGAGGGAAGTTACGGAATGGCACAATATAGTGGCTTGGAGAGGCCTTGCAGACCTCGCCGAGAACTACATTCGCAAAGGCACCCAGATTTATGTTGAAGGACGTATCCGTTCTCGCTCTTGGGATGACCAGAATGGTCAGAAACGTTATACTACCGAGATTCTGGCTGACGCTATTCAGCTACTCGGCAAAAAGGGAGATTCCCCTGCGGGAGCACCGTCAGAGCCGGTGGCAGCCCCTGCTTATGCACCTGCAAAGCCTGCAGCGCAGCCGGCAGCTCAGTCTGCTGACCTGGAGATTCTGGACGGAGAGAGCGCAGACGATCTTCCTTTCTGATTCTGGTAACGCCAGAAAAAAAGCCTCGAGCGGAATGCTTCGAGGCTTTTTTATTATGATTTTTTGTTCGGAACGTCCAGTTTCAATTCTGCATGTTTCTTCGAAGACATCGCCAGCAGAACCGAGATGATGATGGCCGCCACGCCAAGGCTTATGAAAATCCATTCCGCCCTGACCGCCGCTACCATACCGGAGCCTTGAGAACCATATTTGTTGAATATTTCTCCTACGAAAATCGGCACGAGAAGCATTCCCATATTCTGAATCCAATATATCAGAGAATAAGCAGTACCCAGATTTTTCTCAGGAACAATCTTCGGCACGGACTGCCACATGGCGGCCGGCACCAGAGAATAGCCCACGCCGAGGAGCGATATTGAGAAAAAGCCCCAGAACGGAACTCCCTGCGGCGCAAACGCTATAAGTAAGTGAGACAGGAAAACCGCGCAGGAACCGACTATCATCCATTTTGTTCCCTTTCCTACCCTGTCAATCAGCGAACCGAATAGCGGAGTGAAGAAGACCGTAAAGAACGGTATCATGGTGACAATCCACTTCGCAGTCTCGAGTTCGAGGCCGAAGCGCGGGATGAGGATGGAGGTCGCGAATTTCTTGAAGGAAATGATGCAGCAGTAGAAGAACACGCACAGGAGCGATATCAGAATGAAATGCTTGTTGGAGAGCACCTTGAAAATATCCGAGAACTTGAATTTGTCCTCTTCGGCAGTTTCCACTTTGTCGCTCTCTCCTGTCTGAGAATCCCTTCTCGCATCAATCACTACGAAAAGTGTCCAGAGAATGACTCCGACGGCCATCAATCCCAATCCGAGAAGTGCCGGACGGATAGTCTGACCGTACGGATAAATAACACCTGATTCTGAAGCATTCTGAGCAATCACCAGCAACGGTGAGACCACGAAAGCCAGCGCCGTACCCAGACGGGCTATCGCAAGCTGAAGGCCCATTGCAAAGGCCATCTCCTTCCCTTTGAACCACTTGGCTATGGATCTGGTGACTGCCACTCCGGCAATCTCACTGCCGAGGCCGAAGAGCATACATCCGATGTACGATACGAGGAGCGATGGTTTCGCAACCCAACCTGACATCAGGGCGCACAAATTGCTGGAAGCAAAACTGCCCGAAATACCGTAAGCAACTAGAGCGGCTCCCAGAACCATCATCCCGACGAATATCGAGCCGGCCAGACGGGTACCCCACTTGTCAATCAGCATTCCGCACACAATCAATCCGCCCCATACGCAGAGGAAAGAGTATCCGCCGGCATAGAAGCCGTAATCAGAAGAACTCCACCCCAGATCAAGCGTAGAAGGATTCTGGAAAATGTGGGACAGCGTAGAGAACATATCGTCGAAGAAGTAGGATGCGAACATTGGAATCACCAGGCACGCAAGCACTATCCAGCGAGTGTATTTATTTTCAGTGTATTTCATCTTAGTTATCGTTTGATATTAGGCTGTTCGAGACCAAGACCCCTCTTCCCGTCCAGAACCTTGAGATATAAGGCAATCAGGAAGGCCAGAATACCGAAGCAGGCAAATATTATCAGCGGAACGGTGTAATCGTAAGGGATGAAATCCGCGTTCACCGCTTTTGCAGCAAGCACCGCCTGATTG
Source organism: Bacteroidales bacterium (assembly GCA_017450655.1). Lineage (GTDB taxonomy): Bacteria > Bacteroidota > Bacteroidia > Bacteroidales > UBA932 > Equibacterium. The sequence goes on from JAFSTD010000030.1 coordinate 2,599, forward strand.
GTGGCATTTGAAGATTCCAGCACGCTTCCGATAAGCTTCGGGACGAAGCACAGACCGATATTCTGTACCCAGAAAATCAGACAGTAAGCGGAACCGAGCACCTTCTCGTCAATAATCTTTGGAACTGAAGGCCACAGAGCTGCAGGAACAAGAGCGAAGCTGATTCCCAGCAGGACAATGGCAGCATATGCGATAAGACCGCTGTGAGTTGAAGGAAGCACGAATGCGAAAACAAGGTGACACACTATCAGAAGGACTGACCCCCATATCAGCATTGTCGCCCCTTTGCCTTTCCGGTCCAGATAATTGCCGAGGAACGGAGTAATCACTGCCGCACCGATCGGGAACCATCTGAATATGTCGGAGGCAGCTTCAGGTGAGAGACCGTTCAAGTTACACTGCAACATATTCGCGCCGTAACGCTGGAAAGGGAAGATTGCAGAATAGTACAGCACACAGAGCAGGGCGACCACCCAGAAACTCAGCGAACCGAAAATCTTGCCCAGGTCCTTAACTTTGAATTCATCCTCCGCACTGTGATCATCAGACAGAGCATTTACTGCCGCAAGCTGACTGTCCAGTTTCCTGTCCATAACGGAGAATACGATGAAGTTGATGACTCCGATAAGAAGCAAAACGGTAAAGAATCCTACCGGAGCTGCAACGGTGTCCATCTTCGCAGCGATGTCCGGGCTGAAAGAGAATACGGTAAATACGCCGACACGGGCGATTGCCGTTTCCAGACCCATTGCAAGGGCCATTTCTTTCCCTTTAAACCACTTTGCTATCGCCTTAGTAACGGTAGTGCCGGCCATTTCGCAGCCGCATCCGAAAATCATGAAACCCAGAGATGCCATCTTCGCGCTGCCGGGCATTGCAACCCACCATGAGTTAAGCCAGTTGCAGAATTCCGTAGTCTGGAACCACTCACTGACTCCTATGAACTTGATCAAGGCGCCTCCGAACATCAGGGAAGTTGAGAGAATTCCGGTAAAACGCACTCCCATTTTGTCGAGAATGATACCGGCTATAATCAGAAATCCGCAAACGTTCAGGATGTATTCCGAAGCAGCATAAGTACCGAATACGCCGGGCGTCCAGCCACGCTCACTCTCAACCAAAGCCTGCAGAGGAGACATCACGTCCACGAACATATAACCGAAGAACATTGCCAGGGCGATCAGTGCCAGAGCTATCCACCTCGCTGCAGGATAATCATTTAAAAGCTTTTCAACTTTAGTCATACAGTTATCTGATATTGATTGTCACAAATTGACGAGCAATTTACGCCAATTGAACGAAAGTTCAAAAAATAACTGTACCTTTGAAGGTTAATTAAAATATCATAAATGAAACAACTTGACATAGTCCTGGGACTGCAATGGGGCGACGAAGGAAAAGGTAAAATTGTGGACGTTCTCGCTGACAATTACCCGATTATAGCCCGTTTCCAGGGAGGTCCGAATGCAGGTCACTCAATACATTTTGAAGGAAAGAAATTCGTTCTCAGGTCAATCCCGAGCGGAATATTCAGACAGAACGCCGTCAACCTCATAGGCAACGGAGTGGTTCTGGATCCCGTAACGTTCAAGGAAGAATGCGAGGCCATCAAAGCCGCCGGAGTTCCGGTAGAGAAGAGACTTCTCGTTTCAAAGAAAGCGAATCTCATTCTCCCTACCCACAGACTTCTCGACGCTGCTCAGGAAGCTGCCAAAGGCAAATCAAAAATCGGTTCTACACTGAAAGGCATCGGCCCTACTTATACCGACAAGATTTCCCGCAGCGGTCTCAGAGTCGGAGACATTCTCACCGAGAATTTCAAGGAGAGATATGATGCATTGAAAAACAAGCATATAGCCGAGCTGAAACATCTCGATTTCACTTTTGACTTAGCAGAGAATGAGAAAGCCTGGTTTGATGCTATAGAATACCTCAAAAAGATGCCGCTCGTTGACGGAGAGTATTTCACCAACGAGAATCTCGACAATGACAATGCGATACTGGCAGAAGGGGCGCAAGGATCCATGCTGGACATTGACTACGGCTCATACCCGTTTGTAACATCCTCTTCTACAATTGGTTCCGGAGCATGCATAGGTCTGGGAATAGCTCCCCGCAGAGTCGGTAAAGTATACGGCATTTTCAAAGCGTACTGCACCAGAGTGGGCAGCGGTCCGTTCCCTACCGAGCTTTTCGACGCTACCGGAGAAGAACTTCGCACCAAGGGTTACGAATTCGGAGCCGTAACAGGCCGCCCAAGACGTACCGGTTGGCTCGATCTGGTAGCCCTCAAATATGCCGTCATGCTCAGTGGCGTCACCAATCTGATTATAATGAAAGCCGACGTAATGGACTCTTTCGACACCGTAAAAGTGGCTACCGGCTACAAGGTGAACGGCAAAGAGACCAAAGTCGTTCCATTTGACCCGTACGCAAAAGTTGAACCTGTTTACACTGAATTCCCGGGATGGAAAGATCCTCTGTGCGATGCCAAGAGCGAAGCCGAGCTTCCGGTTCAGTTCAAGAATTATATAGCTTTCCTCGAGAAAGAACTTGGAGTACCGATCAGTATCATTTCTGTCGGTCCGGACAGAGAACAAACCATTTTCAGATAGTTGGAACTCCTTCGGAACATAAATTCCCCTGCCGACCTCAAGTCGCTGAACGACAATGAGCTGACACAGCTTTGCGCCGAAATAAGGGAGTATATGGTGGAATGCTGCGCGACCAATCCGGGACACATCGGATCCAGCCTCGGCGCAGTGGAAATTGCCGTAGCCGTTCACAAAGTGTTCGATACCCCTGATGACAAAGTGATCTGGGACGTCGGCCACCAGGCATACGCCCACAAAATAATCACCGGGAGAAGGGAGCAATTCCGCCACAACAGAGAGAAAGGAGGGTTGAGCGGATTCCCTAAAATTGACGAGAGTCCATACGACTCTTTCGGAGCGGGACACGCATCCAATTCCATTTCTGCTGCGCTCGGAATGGCGATCGCTTCAGAGAAACAGGGTATCAAGAGACATCACATCGCCATCATCGGCGACGGTTCCCTTACCGGCGGACTTGCATTCGAGGGGCTGAACAACGCCGGCTCGCTCAAGACGGACCTGATGGTCATTCTCAATGACAACAATATGTCCATTGACGGAAGCATCGGAGCATTGCACAACCATCTGATCAAGGTTACCACGAGCAGTTCCTACAACAAAATCAGAGATGACATCTGGAACAAACTCGGAGAGAATACTTTCAGAAGCCGCCTCCAGCGTTTTGTAAGATGGAACAAAGGACTGTTTATGAAGACCAGCCGATTCTACAACCTGTTCGATTCTCTGGGATTCAGATACTACGGTCCAATCGACGGCAACGACCTGTCGCAGCTCATTCCGATTCTCGAAAGACTTAAGAATATGGACGGTCCGAAGCTGCTCCACGTAGTCACCAAGAAGGGAAAAGGATACAAGCCTGCCGAAGAGAATCCGAACATCTGGCATGCACCCGGCAAATACGATCCGGCTACCGGAGAGATTCTCCCTATCCCGGATGCCCCTGCAAAATACCAGGACGTGTTCGGCCACACTGTTACTGAGCTGGCTGAGACCAATGACAAGATTGTCGGCATCTCCCCTGCTATGCTTTCGGGCAGCAGTCTCAACATCATGCAGGAGAAGTTCCCGGAGAGAGTATTTGACGTCGGGATAGCTGAGGGACACGCGGTTACATTCTCCGCAGGACTTGCAGCCGAAGGGATGCTCCCATTCTGCAATATCTACTCAAGTTTCATGCAAAGAGCATATGACAACGTCATTCACGACGTAGCGCTCCAGAAACTCAAAGTGATATTCTGTCTGGACCGCGGAGGTCTCGTAGGAGAAGACGGAGCAACTCATCAGGGAGTTTTCGATCTGTCCGCTTTCAGACCGATTCCCGACATTGCAATAGCGTCCCCGCTCAACGAGCTGGAACTCAGAAATATGCTTTACTCCGCCACCGGCAAGGATTATCCTGCCGTAATGATAAGATATCCTCGCGGCAGAGGCGTCGGAGTCAAGTGGCAGGGAGAGAAATTCTCCCATATTCCTTTGGGCAAAGCTTTGCTGCTTAACGAGGGCTCTTCTGTAGCGGTCCTCTCCATCGGTCCGGTCGGCAACAAATGCGCCGAGGCCGTAGCCAAAGCTCGGGAGAATGGAGTCAATGCGCTCCACTACGATATGAGATTCTTGAAACCTATTGATACTGAGGCCATAGACCATGCAGCATCCGTTGCAGAAACCATCATCACAGTGGAAGACGGAGCGGTTATCGGAGGCCTTCACGGAGCCGTTTCAGAATACGTTGCAGAAAAAGGACTGAAAGTTTCCGTAGCTGGTCTCGGAGTCCCGGATTTGTTTATCGGACAGGGAACCCCTGAGCAATTGTATACGGAGTGCGGTTTTAACACTTCCCAAATAGTGGAAGTTATTATGACAAAGGCGAAAAATAATTGAGTTTTTTTTTGTTTTTAATATAAAACCACTATATTTGCAGGCCTTAATCACGCCGATGTAGCTCAGCTGGTAGAGCAGCTGATTTGTAATCAGCAGGTCGGGGGTTCGACTCCGTCCATCGGCTCAGAAGTTGCAAAACTTTGGGAAGATACCAGAGTGGCCAAATGGGGCAGACTGTAAATCTGCTGGCGCACGCCTTCGGTGGTTCG
>JAFSTD010000031.1 GCA_017450655.1 Bacteroidales bacterium
CGGTGATTTTAGGGATAATCTCACCCCCTTTCTCCACGTAAACGTAGTCTCCAATGTGAATATCCAGCAAATCCATCTGGTCTTTATTGTGGAGAGAAGCTCTCTTGACAATTGTGCCTGAAAGCGGCACTGGCTCCAGATTGGCAACAGGGGTGATTGCTCCCGTACGGCCTACCTGATAATCTATGCTTAAAAGACGCGTGAGAGCCTGTTCCGGCTTGAACTTGTAAGCGGTGGCCCATCTTGGAGATTTTGCCGTGTAACCCAGTTTACGCTGACTGTCAAGCTCATTGACTTTGATTACGATGCCGTCTGTGGCGAACGGAAGAGTTTTTCTTTCGGTATCCCATTTCTCAATGTACTCCTTTACATCTTCGATGGTATCCACTACTTCTGAGTATTTAGACACCGGAAGTCCCCAGCCGGCTGCAGCTTCTATAGCTTCGCTGTGTTTCTTGAAAGGGAGATTCTCTCCCAAAATGTGATATAACACGCAGTCAAGTCCACGCTCTGCAACTATCTCGCTGTCAAGTAATTTGAGGGAACCTGCAGCTGCATTTCTAGGGTTGGCGAATGCAGGCTCGTCATTGTCTTCTTTCTCAGCATTCAGCCTGTAAAAGTCTTCCCACGGCATAAAGATCTCGCCTCTGATCTCAAACTCTTCAGGATAGTCGCCTTTAAGCCTCTGAGGGATACTCTTTATGGTCAGAACGTTGTCTGTCACATCATCACCTTTTATTCCGTCCCCACGTGTCACTGCTTTATCGAGAATGCCGTTCTTGTAGGTCAGGCAAATAGCAGTGCCGTCGAATTTCAGCTCGCAGGAGAAAGAATAGGGCACAGTCAGCAACTTGGCAATTCTGTCATTGAAGTCATTGAGCTCATCAATGTTGTATGTGTTGCCCAAAGAAAGCATCGGGTATCTGTGGGCGACTTGCTCAAAACCCTTTGCCTGCTTTTTCTCTATGTCGCTGCCTACATGCTGTGTAGGGGAATCAGGACTGGCAAACTGAGGGAACATCTTCTCCAGGGTTTCAAGCTCCTGCATTTTGATGTCAAACTCGAAGTCGCTTACAGTGGGGGCATTTAAAACATAATAGTTATAATTATGTCTTGAAAGCTCCTCTCTAAGGGCATCAATCCTCTCTTTAGCCTGCTTTTGATTCAACTTGGACATATCACTTTTAAATTTACAAATTTAGTCAAAATAAATTGTAAAAAATAACTTATTTTTGCGCTCTGCGAAGACAATTAATTATTTACATACACATATGAAAGACGCAATTTTAATTCTCACAGGCGGTGGCCCGGCTCCCGGTATGAATACCGTTGTCGGTACCATTTCAAAGGCATTTTTGGCAAAAGGATTCAGAGTTATCGGTTTGCACGGAGGTTACGAAGGTTTGTTCAGACCGAACCCTACGATTGAAGATATGACTTTCAAGATAGCCGACAGTATTTTCAATAGAGGCGGATCATACTTAATGATGAGCCGTTACAAACCGACACAGGAAGACTTTGACAAAAACTTCAACTTGAAGCTTTTTCAGGAAAATAATATCAAGCTGCTTGTTACAGTAGGAGGAGACGATACGGCTTCTACTGCAAACCGCATAGCAAAATTCCTGGTATCCAAGAATTATCCTATCAGAAACATACACGTTCCTAAGACTATCGACAACGACCTTCCTCTTCCTAACAACACTCCGACTTTCGGATTCAATTCTGCCAAGGCTGAAGGAACCCACGTTGCCACAACAGTCTATGAGGATGCAAGGACGAGTGGCAACTGGTTCATTGTAAGCGTAATGGGACGTAGCGCAGGACACCTCGCCCTGCAAGTTGGTGCTTGCTGCCACTATCCTATGATTATTATCCCGGAGATGTTCAATAAAACAAAAATCACTGTGGAGAAGATTATTAATCTGGCGCTTTCTTCTATAATCAAACGTAAAATCCAAGGTATCTCTTACGGCGGAATCATCGTTTCGGAAGGCGTGTTCCACGAGCTTGACAGTGATGAGCTTAAGGCTACAGGAGTGAAATTTACCTATGATGACCATGGACATCCGGAACTTGGTAAGATTTCTAAAGCACAGTTGTTCAACGATATAATTGAAATCAAGTTTAAAGAACTCGGACTTAAAGTAAAAACCCGCCCTGTTGAGATAGGTTACGACGTACGCTGTCAGACCCCTATTGCTTACGACTTGTTCTACTGCTCACAATTAGGATGCGGCGTATATGACCTCTATGAGAAAGGAGAGACAGGATGTATGGTATATGTGGATGGTAACGGCACTGTGTCTCCATTGTACCTGAAAGATCTTCAGGACCCGCAGACAGGCAAGATTCCTCCTCGCAGAGTTGACGTAGAAGGAGATTTGGCACAGACAGTTTACAAGCATATAGTAAACTTCATTACCCCTGCAGATTACGAAGCAGCAAAAGCATTCGTTCCAAATCCTGAGGATTATGATTTCAAAAAGATTTTGAACTGGTAAATCAGAGATAATAACAGTTTAAAAAAAGGCCTGCAGCGATGCAGGCCTTTTTTTTGAGGCTGGGACTGTCGTATCTCTTTTAAAGACCGAAGCTACTTCAAACTGAAAATATAGGTGATTGTCCCTTCCTGGGATTCGGGAGCAGTTCTTGAGACGTTGAATCTCGCTTCAAGAGCTGCTTTTCTTGCTGCCTCCCACAATGTCCTGTCGCTGACGGTGGTGCCGGTATATCCGGGAACTGCGCTGATTACTTTGCCGTCACGGTTTACTTTGATAAGGACCACTACTTTGCCGCTGTTCTGTACGGCATAATCCGGACGTGGAAGTTTTCCAACTGTGGATCTTCCTTCCAGTTTGGCAGACGGTTCGCCCTCAGGGTTACCTACTGTCGTGTTGCCGTCGGGATGTCCAGCGGCCAGTGCATCTGACACTCGGTTAGCGACTTGCGGAGCAAGGGTATCGGTTTGATTGTTGTTTGCAGTAGGGAAAAGTGCCCGCCTCTCGATAGGCTTTTCACGAGGCGGCTCAGGTATCTCTACATCACCGTCAGAGCCTGCGGTACTTTCCTCTGCTAAGTTTGGTTTGGCGCCGGTCTCCTGGGCCTGAGATCTTTGTACAAGTGAAATATCCTCTTCAGGATGCGGAGTCTCGCTTCGGGGTTCTTTTCCGGCTTCGGTCTCAATTATCTGGGGCTCATCCATTGGCTCAGCTTCAAATTCCATCAGAATACCGGTTTCGGCAGGTGGCGGATCGAGGTACTTCAGACCCGAATAGGCGCAAAGCACCAGTATTCCGCCGTTAACCAAGACGGAAAGCAATAAGCCGAACATTCTGGATTTGCCGTCCATTGAGTGATTGTTTGGGACTATTCAGGCTGTGTAGCCATAATAACCTTGTATTTGTTGCGTTTTGCTATATTCATCAAAGCCACCACTTCTTTTACAGGTACTGTCTCGTCTGCGTAGATAGAGAATGTAGGGTCGTCAGTACCGTCGAGAATGGTCCTCAATTCCCCCTCAATCTGGTCAAAACGGACGGGAGTGGCATTACCGTTGATATGATAACTTACGGTTCCTCTGTCTGGATAATGCTTGATGGACACGCTTGCAACAGCTTTGGCCTGTACTTGCCCCGTGCTCTTCGGAAGAAGAAGCTTAAGCGCGTTAGGATTTATAAGCGTTGAGGTGACCAGGAAGAAAATCAACAACAGGAATACAATGTCCGTCATGGAGGACATTGAGAAAGAACTGTCAATTTTTGTGGTACGTTTTATTGCCATAGCCTCTTATTCTTCTATTGTAATGGCTGAATTATTCTCTATTGCATCCATAAATTCAAATGTGGTGTTCTCCATCTTGAAAACAACGTCATTGACTCTGGCTGTAAGGTAGTTGTATCCGAAGTATGCCAAAATACCCCCCAGCAAACCTCCTACGGTGGTAATCATAGCAGTGTAGATACCTCCGGAAAGGAGTGAAATGTCAATGTTGCTTCCGGCATTGGACATGTTGAAAAACGCTTGCACCATACCCATAACCGTACCGAGGAAACCGATCATCGGGGCACCGCCGGCAATGGTGGCAAGTGTAGGAAGTCCTTTCTCAAGACGGGCCACTTCTACGTTGCCCACGTTCTCGATTGCCGCTTGAATGTCGGACAGAGGTCTTCCGGTCCTTTCAATACCTTTCTCAATCATTCTTGCAATAGGGCTGTCAGTCTTCTTGCACAGCGCCAATGCAGATTTCTTCTTGCCGTCTGAAATGTAGTCGGTAATGTCTTTTGAGAAATTCTTGTCAATTTTAGAAGCTTTGTTAATTGCGTAGAGTCTTTCTCCGAAGATATAAATAGCTATGACAGAGAGAATAGCAAGCACAATCATCAGCCAGCCTCCCTTAGCCGCCATATCCAGAAGTGAGAAACTCATTGTTTGTTGTACGGGCTCTACTGCAACTGCAGCGTCAGCCTGAAGGATAGAAAAAAGTAACATATCTGATAAACTAATATAATTCGTAAGGGTATTCTATGTTGCAGAGGAACAGGGCTTCACCTGCTACCGACTGTCCGGCGTATCCTCTGTCGTGTTTTTCAATCACCGCCTTGAACTCGTCCTGAGTTATTTTCCCTCTTCCTACTTCCAAAAGCGTGCCTACTATGCTTCGAACCATATTCCTTAGGAATCTGTTTGCTGTGATCTCAAAGACGTAATGATTCTCGGACAGCTCGCTCCATTGAGCATTTGTCACTGTGCAAATGCCTGAATTTGAAGCGCCTCCGATTTTCTCAAAGCTCGTAAAGTCCTGAGTGCCCATAAGATGTAGAGCCGCTTGATTCATTTTCTCCATATCTATATCAAATTTGTAGAACAGAGAATGGCTTGCAAAAGGGTCCTTGTCAGTATGTATATAGTAGCGATAAGTCCGGCTGACGGCATCAAATCTTGCGTGGGCTTCATCTTGCACCTTGTAAAACGCTTTTACCACAATATCATATGGCAAGATGGCATTTATTTTGTAGATAGTGTTCTGCGATTCTTTGAAGTTGAACGACGTGTCAAAATGTGCATAGTAACAACTTGCGTTAACACCAGCATCTGTTCTGCCTGCTCCGGTGACAGTGATTTCTTCTCCCGATACAATGGAAAGGGCATTTTCAAGCAGTTCCTGAATACTCGTCGCATTGTTTTGACGCTGCCAGCCTGAGTACTTTTCACCGTTGTATTCCAGGGAAACAAAGAATCTCATACAAGTGGATTATTTACTAATTTTGCACACATTGTAGGTAACAAAAATACAAAATTTTATTATATGGATAGTGTAAACATCAAAGAACTAAATGACCGTATCCAGAAGGAGAGCGCCTTTATAGACATCATCCAGATGGAGATGGGCAAAGTCATCATTGGACAGAAACACTTGGTGGACAATTTGCTGATCGGCTTGCTGGCCAACGGCCATATTCTCCTTGAAGGAGTTCCGGGTCTGGCAAAGACTCTTGCCATCAACACGCTGGCATCCATTATAGATGCAAAATTCAGCCGTATTCAGTTTACTCCTGATTTGCTTCCGGCTGACTTGATCGGTACAATGATTTACAGCCAGAAGAAAGAGCAGTTCCAAATTAAGAAAGGTCCGGTTTTCGCGAATTTCGTCCTTGCAGATGAGATCAACCGTTCTCCGGCTAAAGTGCAGTCGGCACTTCTCGAGGCTATGCAGGAGAGACAGGTGACGATTGGTGAAGAGACCTTCAAGCTGCCTGAACCGTTCCTGGTTATGGCTACTCAGAACCCTATTGAGCAGGAGGGGACATATCCTCTTCCGGAGGCGCAAGTGGACCGTTTCATGCTGAAAGTTGTGGTTACTTACCCTAAGAAAGAAGAGGAGAAACTCATCATCAGACTGAACAATACGGGAGAAGGCCTGCCTAAGGTTACTCCTCAGCTGAAACCGGAGGACATTATCCGTGCCCGTGAGGTCGTCAGAGATGTTTATATGGACGATAAGATTGAGAAATATATCGTGGACATCGTATTCGCCACCAGAAATCCTGAGGATTACAATCTGGCAAACCTGAAGAATATGATCTCTTACGGCGCTTCACCTCGCGCAAGTATTTCTCTGTCAATTGCGGCCAAAGCTTATGCGTTTATCAAACGCCGCGGATACGTAATTCCTGAAGATGTCCGCGCAGTATGCCCTGAGGTGCTTCGTCACCGTATAGGTCTTACTTATGAAGCAGAGGCGGAGAATGTTACCACAGAACAAATTATTACAGATATTCTTAATGCAGTCGAAGTTCCGTAGAGATTATGGAAAACGAGTTATTAAAGAAGGTCAGAAAGATTGAGATAAAGACCAAAGCGCTCAGTCACCAGATTTTTGCGGGTGAGTACCACAGCGCTTTCAAGGGTCGCGGTATGGTATTCTCGGAAGTCAGGGAGTATCAGTATGGGGATGACGTCCGCAATATGGACTGGAACGTCACCGCAAGGCTGAACAACCCTTACGTGAAAGTTTTTGAAGAGGAGAGAGAGTTGACCGTGGTGCTGATGATAGATGTGTCAGGTTCCCGATTCTTCGGAACGACCGGTTATCTCAAGAAGGATTTGATTGCAGAGATTGCCGCAGTCCTCTCTTTTTCTGCTTCCATTAATAACGACAAGGTGGGCGCGCTTTTCTTCAGCGACAAGGTTGAACTGTTCATCCCTCCGAAGAAAGGTCGCAGTCATCTGCTTCATATTATCAGGGAACTGATTGATTTCAAGCCTGAAAGTACCGGGACTGATATCGGTGAGGCGTTGCGGTTTCTGACAAATGCCATTAAGAAACGGTGTACTACGTTTATACTTTCCGATATGCTGGATACGACTCCTGACGGAATGCCTCGTTATGAGGAAGCACTGAAGATTGCTGCCAACCGTCACGATCTGTCCGTCATAAACGTTTATGACCCTCGCGAGAAACAAATTCCTGACGTGGGTCTGGTCCGCGTCCGTGACGCCGAGACCGGCAGAATGACATGGGTGGATACATCGTCTTCGGCTATGAGAAAAGCTTATTCCGAGTGGAATCGGAAGGCGGAAGCAGCCAAAACACAGTTGCTGATGAAATACCGTATCGATTCCGCGGATATTTCTACAGGCGATGATTACGTCAAAGAATTGATTTCCTTTTTCAAGAACAGATAATGAGAAAGCTGTTATTCATAATACTTCTGTCACTAACGACGGTGGCTTTCGGTCAGAATGATTTCCAGAGCCGAAAATCCCTGCTGAGTCGTGATTCCATTCTCATTGGAGACCAGATTGAATGGGTATTCCCACTGGAGTTCAGTGAGGGTGAGAATTTCTTTCTGGAGGAGCCTGAAGATCCTGTCGTTCAGGGGGTCGAGACAATCAGCAAACTTAGTTTCGATACTCTTTCGGCAAAGAAAGGTTTGGTGAAGGTTGAAGGAAAGATTATCTTAACCAGTTTCGATAGCGGAAGCTATTATCTGCCAAATCTTCTGGCTCTTATTGAGAGGGAGAATGGACAGGTCGACACTATTCTCTTCGACGGCCCGGTTCTCGAAGTGAATACGATCCCCATTGATACGTCAAACTACGTTATAAAGGAGATAAAAGACCAGATGAAGTATCCGGTGACTTTCAGGGAGGTTGCCTTATGGGTGCTTCTGGTTCTGCTTATAGCCGCTGTCATCTATGTAATCGTGCGTTACATAAAGTATCGCAAAGAGAATAAGACATTCTTCGGAAAACCTGTCGTCAAGGACCCTCCTCACATTGTTGCGCTGAGGTCACTCGATAAGATTCACAAGCAGAAACTGTGGCAGAATTCTAAACAGAAGCAATTCTACACAGCCGTGACCGACACTTTGAGGGTATATATTGCAGACAGATTCGGAATTGTCGCTCTCGAGAGACCGTCAGGCGAGATGCTTGAAGATCTGAAGAAAGAGAATATAGACGCCGGTATATATGAAGAGGTTTCCGAGCTGTTCGCCCGCGCAGACCTTGTTAAATTTGCGAAGTATGAGGCCGGAGCCGAGGAAAATGAGAATACGATTCCTGTTGCGGTTCGATTCGTGAATGCTTCGTATCAACAGGAAATAGAGGAGGAGTAACAGATGTTTTTTGAATACCCGAATCTGCTTTATTTAGAGTTTATCCTCATACCGCTGATTGCGTGGTATGTGTTCAGGGAAATCAAAGGAGGATCTCCGTCGCTTACCGTCTCCGATATGAATCAGTGGATGGCCGGCGGTAGTTCTTCAGCCAAGAGATATCTGAGACACATCCCTTTCATTCTGAGAATGATTGCCGTCGCGCTGATTATCATAGCTATAGCAAGGCCGAGAAGCAGTCAGGATTTTGAGAAGGTGGATACGGAAGGTATCGACATTGTGCTTGACATGGACGTCTCGACGTCAATGCTTGCACGGGACTTCAAGCCTGACCGAATCGGAGCGGCTAAGGACATTGCAATAGAATTCATCGCTTCCCGTCCTACAGACCGTATCGGTATCGTGGTATTTGCAGGAGAGAGTTACACTCAGTGCCCTGTTACCACAGACCGCGTTACGCTGATAAATATGATGAAAGAGGTTGAGACCGGTCTTATTGATGACGGTACCGCAATCGGTAACGGACTGGCTACGGCCGTGGCCCGTCTTAAGGATTCTGATGCGAAGAGCCGAGTCGTTATTCTCCTTACGGACGGTGTCAACAACCGCGGAGAGATTGCCCCTCTGATGGCTGCGGAGATTGCAAAGACTTATGGTGTAAGGGTTTATACAATAGGTGTCGGCGCCCAGGGTACGGCTCCTTATCCGGTGATGACTCCTTGGGGAGTTCAAATACAGAATATGGAGGTGGAGATTGACGAAGACCTCCTGAAGGAGATAGCCAGTATCACCGGAGGAAAGTATTTCAGGGCTACCGACAATACCAAGCTTCTCGAGATTTACAACGAGATCAACCAGATGGAAAAGAGTAAGACGACAGTTGACAGCTTCCCGATTTACACAGAGAAGTTCATGACCTTCGCTATTTGGGCGCTTTTCGCCCTGTTGCTGGAACTGTTGTTCAAGTTTATAATAATAAGGAGGATGCCATAATGCTGAATATTGCACAAGGTGAGTATCTGTTGCTGTTGATCCTCATCCCGTTCTTCTTTCTGCTTTATGCAGGATATCTCAGAATGAAGAGAAGGAGAATGGCAAAGATGGGCGACCCTGATACCGTCAGCCAATTGATGCCGGATGTATCGAACGGCAGGGGATGGCTCAAGATTTCCCTGTTCGCGGTAGCATTCTTCTTTTTTGTAATAGGCCTTTCAAGGCCTCAGCTCGGCGCAAGACTTAAGGAGAAGGAGACTAAGGGTGTCGAGATAATGATTGCCCTCGACGTTTCCAACTCAATGCTTGCTGAAGACTTCACACCGAACCGTCTTGAACGCGCCAAATTGGCTATTTCAAGGCTTGTGGACAGACTTAGCGGTGACAGAATAGGTTTGGTCATATTTGCAGGAGAATCGTTCATTCAGCTCCCGATAACCACCGATTACGTCTCGGCAAAAGTATTTCTGAACAATATCAGCACCACGTCCATTCCGGTGCAGGGAACGGCAATAGCCGACGCCCTGATGACGACTGCCCGCAGTTTCAGTTCGCAGAGTGAGAACAGCCGCGCAATCATCCTCATCACTGATGGAGAAGACCACGAAGGCGACGTGCTGGATGCTGCGAGGGCTATCGGAGATTCGGGAATCAGAATCTACTGTATAGGCATCGGATCCCCGGAAGGTAAGCCGATTCCTATGAACGGCACTCTGATGAAGGACGAAAACGGTGACATCGTGGTGACCCGTCTCGATGAGTCCATGCTCAGGAAGATTGCGGAGGCAGGTAATGGCAGTTACGTACGTGCAGGCGCCACGGAATTCGGTCTTAATCCGATTATTGACAGTATCAAACAAATTGATGCGCAGAACTTCAAGTCTGTCGTATTCGAGGACTTTGACGAACAGTATATGTATTTCTTTGCCATTGCGCTGTTTTTCCTGATAGTCGATCTGTTCATCGGAGAACGCAGGACAGGCAAAAATTTGTTTAACAGACAATGATTATGAGACGCATTCTTACAGTTACCCTTTGTACACTTCTCTTCTGTCTCGGCGCCCATGCCCAGACAGATAAGAAAGAGGTGCGCGCAGGTAACAAGAATTTCAAGAAGGAGATGTTCAACGAGGCTGAGATTGACTACAAGAAGGCCTTGATTAAGGATTCTCTATCAAACATAGCCAACTACAATCTGGCAAATACATATTACAGCATGTCCGACTATGCTCAGGCCGACAGGTTCTACAAGGCCGCTCAGGATTCTCTGGACAAGATCGGCAAAGGCGCTGACAACTACTTCAATCAAGGTGACAGCTATCTGAAACAAAAGAACTGGGGTGGGGCTGTCGAGGCTTTCAAGGATGCCCTGAGGAGAAATCCTACCGATATGGATGCAAAGTCCAATCTGGCCTATGCTCAGAAGATGTTGGAGAATCAGCAACAGAACCAGGATCAGAACCAGGACCAGAATCAGGATCAGCAGAATCAGGACCAGAACGACGATCAAAACCAGGACCAGCAGAATCAGGACCAGAACGACGATCAGAATCAGAATCAGCAGAATCAGAACCAGAACGACGATCAGAATCAGGATCAGCAGAATCAAGACCAGAACAATGATCAGAACAATGATCAGCAGAATCAAGATCAGCAGGGGCAGGAAGAACAGCCTAAGATAACTCCTCAGGCCGCTCAGCAAATGCTTCAGGCTATTCAGGATAAAGAGAAAGAGACGCAGGAGAAAGTGAACAAGGAGAAAGCTCTTCAGATGTTGTCAAAACAAAAGAGAATTAATTGGTAATGAAGAAAGTTATATTTTTACTGGGGGTTTTATTCTTTAGCTACAGTGCAGTGGCTCAAACACTTACTGTTTCTGCTCCATCGGTTGTTTCGATGGACGAGACTTTCAGGGTGGAGTTTACGGCCAGTGGCAGCGTAACCGATTTCAACTGGGAGCCTGGCTCTGATTTCGCCGTGGTTTGGGGACCTCAGAGAAGCTCGTCAAGCAGTATCAGCATCATAAACGGTAAGAGAGAATCGACTCATACGGAGACATACACTTACCTGCTGCAACCTACGAAAGTGGGGAAGTTCACCCTTCCGGGTGCAAGCGGCAACGTTAATAAGACGGCCTGCAACAGCGGTACTTTCGTTATAGAAGTCGTTCCGGCGCAAGAAAGTCAGCAAGGAGCCGGTGCTGGTGGCGGAGCAGCCGCTTCCAGTCAGCAGAACCTCTCCACCGTTGCCAATGAAGATCTGTTCCTGAGACTTTCTCTCAGCAAGACCAATGTTGTGAAAGGCGAGCCTATCACGGCGAGTCTGATTCTCTACTCACGAACCGACATTTCCGGCTTCGAAGATGTGAAATTCCCAACTTTCAACGGTTTTTGGAGCAAAGAGACATATACTCCTAACGAAATCAATTTCAACAGGGAGAATATCGACGGCATGATATACAATGCAGCTGTTCTTCGTCGCTATATGCTTATTCCTCAGCAAGAAGGAGCGATCACTATCGACCCTGCGGAGATGGTGTGTCAAGTTAGGGTAAGGCCTTCTTCAACCGGTCCACGCTCGATTTTCGATGATTTCTTTGACAATTTCCAGACAATCAGAAAGAGAATCAATACTCCCGCCATAACGGTAAACGTAAAGGGGTTGCCTGCAGGCGCTCCGGCCTCTTTTGCCGGCGGTGTAGGACAGTTCAAAATAACCGCGGCAGCAAGCAAGGATTCCCTTTCAGCCAATGATGCCGCCTCAATCAAGGTGACTGTATCCGGCTCGGGCAACATCTCAATGCTGGAAGTGCCTAAGATTAACTTCCCTGTAGATTTCGAGGTATATGACGTCAAGTCCACCGAATCAATCGACGGCAACGGCACAAGCGGCAGCAAAACATTTGAATATCCGTTCATCCCGAGGAGTTATGGCAAGTATACAATCGGTCCTATAGAGTATTCATATTATGATATAAAGGCCGGAAGGTACGTTACGGTAAGCGCTCCCGAATTGGTGTTGAACGTCTCTCCGGGAGCCGACACTAATGGTGGCGGACAGCTGATATCAGGCGCCGTGCGTCAGTCAGTAAGGAACATAGATGAAGACATCAGGTATATCCACGTAGGCAATCCGCGCCTGAAAGAGAAGAACTCATTCTTTGTGAAAACTCCGCTGTTCTTCATGCTCCTGGCGCTTATTGCGATTCTTTTCTTCGTGATTCTGGGTATAGCCAACAAACTTGCCCAAAACCGTGCCGACCTTGTCGGAACCAAGAACAGAAAGGCCAACAAGCTGGCAAGATCAAGGCTGAAGATTGCCGAGAGTTATATGAAGCAGGATCTGAGCTCTGCATATTATGAGGAGCTTCACAAGGCAGTGCTTGGATATCTGTCTGACAAGCTGTTTATCAGCGCATCGGAATTGTCTAAGGACAATATATCAGATTCTCTGAGAGAACGCGGCATTTCCGAAGAGTTGATAGGCGAAGTGAATGATATTCTCGATGACTGTGAGATGGCCCGCTATTCTCCTGATCAGACATCTGAAAAGATGCAGTTGCAGTATGACAAATCAGTGAAAGCAATTTCGGAACTGGAAAGTAAATTGAATAACAAGAAGAAAATGAAACCTCAGGTCGCGGTTATAGTTGCGATGTTGTTGACAAGTGCCGTCACCGCGCAAGCCCAGATTCTTACCCTGACTCCTCAGGCGGAACAGGAAGAGCCTGCAATTGAAGTGATTACGGATGATCTTGATGCAGGATGGGCTAAAGCCAACGAGCTTTATTCCGAAGGCAATTATAGTGCTGCGCTGGCACAGTATCTCGCCCTGGAAGAGAGCGGAAAAGTGTCTGCCACACTCTATTACAATACGGCAAACACCTATTACAGAATGGGGAACCTGGCCAAAAGCATTCTCTATTATGAGAGAGCTTTGAAAGCCGATCCTAACTTCTCGGATGCCAAGGAAAATCTGAGCATCGCCCACTCTTCGGTTCTGGATAAGATAGACACTTTGCCTGATTTCATTCTCGTCACATGGATCCGGAATCTCAAGAATTCAGTCACTTCGGACGGGTGGGCCTGGATAACTCTGGCTTTGGCACTCATTGTGGCTTTATTGTTCCTGATGTTCAAGTTACTCCCTTCTGAGGGAGGGCGCAAAGCTTCGTTCATCATAGGGTGCGCAGTTGCGCTGTTTGCGGTGATAACACTGTTATTCTCAGTTACTTCAGCTAATGATGCAATAAGTGAGGATTCTGCGATTGTGATGCTTCCGGTATCGTCAGTGAAGAGTTCTCCGGATGCTAACTCCAAGTCTCTCTTCATTCTCCATGAAGGAACCAAAGTGGAACTGATCGATAATCTGGGCAACTGGGTCAGGGTAGAATTGAGTGACGGGCGTCAGGGATGGATGCCTGTTTCAGATATAGAAATTATTTGACATGAGTAGATTGAAAGTGCCGATTCTGCTGCTTACAGGCTATTTGGGAAGCGGCAAAACAACTCTTCTGAACCGTATCCTGACCAACAGGAAAGGAATCAAGTTCGCAGTTATAGTAAATGATCTCGGTGAGGTGAATATCGATGCCGGACTGATTCAGAAAGGGGGAGTAGTGGGACAGAAAGATGACAGCCTTGTGGCTCTCCAGAATGGATGTATCTGCTGTACCCTCAAAATGGACCTCGTAAAGCAAATTAACGACTTGACCGGATCCGGCAGTTTTGACTACATAGTGATTGAAGCGAGCGGTATCTGCGAGCCGGAGCCTATTGCTCAGACTATATGCTCCATCCCTCAACTGACTCCGCAGTTTGTGGTGAACGATCTGGGCTATCTGGACTGCATCGTATCGGTAGTAGATGCCCTGCGTCTGCAGAGCGAGTTCAAATGCGGAGATTCCCTTACTTCTGAGAATATTGACGAGGAAGATATAGAGAATCTGATTATTCAGCAGATAGAATTCTGCAACCTGATTCTTCTGAACAAAGCTTCTGAAGTATCCAAAGAGGATTTGGGCAGAATCAAAGCCATTCTCCATACCCTGCAGCCGTCAGCCGAAATCATAGAGTGTGACTACTGCGATGTGGACTTGGATAAACTCCTGAACACCAGGAAATTTAACTTCAACAAGACCGCCACTTCCGCTGCCTGGATCAAAGAACTCGAACACAGGGACGACGATGACGATGATGACGATGA
>JAFSTD010000032.1 GCA_017450655.1 Bacteroidales bacterium
CTAGCCCAAGTGGCGGTTGTTTTTTTCGCTGCGGTCTTTCTGGTGGGTCTCCCGGATAACAACAGTCACCGTGAACTTACCAACATGAAAGGTAGATAACGTATAATATTTTTCGCACATTTGAAAAAGTGAATAGTAAAAGAGAGTCCAAATCGTGTAAGATAATGTCACCACAACAAACCATCACGAAAGGAAGGACTCTCTATGGCAGACATTATACAACTGAATCAGGCAGAAATCAAATCTCAATTGGGAGATTTGGTACGGCAATCAGTGGAAGATACACTGAACGCTATGCTGGATGCGGAAGCCGACCAGATTACTCAGGCCCACAAGTATGAGCGTACGGAAAAGCGGCTGGATACGCGAGCAGGACATTACAACCGGAAACTGGCGACAAAAGCCGGAGAGGTAACGCTCAGAGTGCCAAAGCTGCGAACACTGCCTTTTGATGCAGCGATCATAGAACGGTACAAGCGGCGAGAAGAATCAGTAGAGGAAGCCCTCATCGAGATGTACCTGGCTGGAGTATCTGTGCGCCGGGTAGAAGACATCAGTGAAGCATTGTGGGGCGCGAAGGTATCTCCCGGGACGATCAGTAATCTGAATCAGAAAGCCTATGTACAGATTGAGGAATGGCGAAACAGAAAACTCGAAGTTGAATACCCATATGTATATCTGGACGGAATCTATCTGAAGAAAAACTGGGGTGGTACAATTGAGAATATTGCCATTCTGGTTGCTCTCGGTGTAAACAGCGCCGGTAATCGTGAGATTATTGGTGCTGCCGAGGGTGGTAAAGAGGACAAGGAGAGCTGGCTGAAGTTTCTTCGTTCACTGAAAGCACGTGGCCTGTCCGGTACCCGGGTTATGGTCGGAGATAAATGTCTCGGCCTGGTAGAGGCCATCAGAGAAGTCTTTCCGGATACGGAATACCAGCGCTGCATTGTGCACTTCATGCGGAATGTATTCTGCAATGTCCCAAGAACTCGCGGTAAGGAGATCGGTGCTAAACTGAAGGCAATCTTCGCTCAGGAAGACCGGGAAGCGTGTCTGAGGAAGGCAGAAGAAGTTGCTCAGTTTCTCCGGGACAACAAGATGAAGACCGCAGCCAGCACCTTGGAAAGCGGCATTCAGGAAGCTCTGACCTATACAAGCTACCCTCATGAGCACTGGCTGAAGATTCGAAGCAATAATGGAATTGAACGGATCAACCGAGAGATCCGGAGGCGGACTAACGCCGTTGGTGCTTTCCCGGATGGAAATTCTGCTCTAATGCTGGTCTGTGCCAGACTCCGCTTTGTATCTGCTTCTGAATGGGGCGTTAAGACCTATCTCAACATGGAACGCTTATATGAGCTGGAGCGCGAACGAGAGGCGGAAAAGCCAAATACCTCCTCCTGATTTCCGCCAGCCTTGACTGTCTGCAGAAGGCGCAGTGTTCATATCCAGGCGACGGGAACTCGGAAATATCCAGATCATCGGCCTACCGTCGTAGGTCTATTGTACTGCGCCTTCCTTGCCCGTCAAGGCCATGCCGCCTGTCGGCGGTGGCTGCCTGGCAGCAGATTCAGACGCTCTGGCTCAAAGAATCTGGAAATATCCATTGTTTATCTTCACGTTTGAAGTCTCTCTTCAAATGTGCGAAAAAATCTTGACACTACCCTTCTTCGAGTTCTTCTTTGACAAAACTACTTTCTCCAAGGAGACGCCACAAAAGTGGATTTGGAATCTCATGAGAGAAAATACTTGCAAAAATAACGCGGGCTCCAATCCTTCTGCTTTGAAGGCTCTAGCCCGCGTTATTGTATGTTTTTCTATTCCCCAAATCCAAAAGAATCTCATTTTTGGGGAATAGTCTCGTTCAGCCAGTCCGCGGCATCGATGATCCGTATTCCCTCGTGCTGGTATTCTGGCTGCCAGATCCGAGCGATCAGGAGCTTCGGGTAGGCGTCCTTGATACTCAAAAGCGGAGTGACCTCCCGTTCAAAGGTTTTTGGATCGGAAATATCGTTTGCAACCTGGATGTACAGCTTCTCCCCCTGCTTCATGGCGACGAAGTCGATTTCTTTATTATAGAGAATGCCGACATATACCTCATAGCCGCGACGGAGCAGTTCAATGGCAACGATATTCTCCAGCACCCTCCCGTAGTCCATGTTCTTTGTTCCCAACCGGGCAAAACGGAAGCTCTGATCAGCCAGATAGTATTTGTCCTCTGAATGCAGATACCGCTTGCCCCGAATATCATATCTCCGGATCCGGTAGAA
>JAFSTD010000033.1 GCA_017450655.1 Bacteroidales bacterium
CGGCCGTGCAGCCCTGAAATGGAGGCACAGTGCTCCAGACTGTAAATGACCTTTTCTGATTGCGGTATCCCCAACACCTGAAGCGCGGCTATCACAGTTTTCAGATTGTCAATCTGATACTCCCCTTTGAGATCCATTTCGCCCGGCTCAATCTTCCAATCCGAAATGTCACGGTTCTGTGACAAAATCAAATGAGAATGTTTTTGCGCCGCCACCTTCTGAAATACAGGCAGGGTCTCCGGAGTGGACTGACCTATCACGACAGGAACCCCCTCCTTGATAATCCCGGCCTTCTCAAAGGCTATCTCGCCCAGGGTGTTTCCAAGATACATGCAGTGCTCCAGCCCAATATTGGTGATTATCGAAACTTTCGGAGTAATTACGTTGGTTGAATCGAGCCGGCCTCCCAGACCGGTCTCGATAACGGCATAATCTACCTTCTGAGAAGCAAACCAGTCGAAAGCCATTGCAGTGGTAATCTCGAAGAAGGAAGGATTGTTTTCTTCTATGAATGAATTCCATTTTGCAAGGAATTTCGATACCGCAGCTTTGGGAATCATTCTGTACTTACCGTTGTGGACAATCTTGATTCTCTCCCTGAAATCCACCAGATGAGGGGAAGTGTAGAGAGCCACCTTAAACCCCTGTGCCGCAAGGGCTACTGCCATCATACTCGATACCGAGCCTTTACCGTTCGTTCCTGCAATGTGAACTGTCGGATAATCGGCGTGAGGATGTCCTAAAGCGAGGTCAAACTCAGTCATAGTTTCGATTCCCGGCTTGTATGCGCGGCTTCCCACTACCTGGTAAGAAGGCACTTTGCGGTAAAGTTCTTCTATCTGTTTTTCGTAACTGGCGGACATAGTTGAAAACTATCTGATAATTATTGTGCAAATTTGATAAATAATCGGCAATAAGAGGTATTTTTGTATAACTAATATTAGGGTTATGAACAATCAAGGTAAAATTCTGTTTTTCAAAGGAATCGATAACAATATAATTGCGGTTGGAGCTGACCGCGAGCTTGACAGACCTGCTTTGAATGCCCTCAGATGGCTCTTCAGCGACGCTGAGCTTCTTCCGGACAAAAGCGTAAAAGGATTTTTCATCGGTCCGAGAAAAGAGATGATTACCCCTTGGAGTACCGCCGCAGTGGAAATCACCCAAAATATGAACGTTGCCGGCATCTCAAGGATTGAAGAGTATTTCGAGGTTCCCGACAAATCGGCCTCCTACGACAAGATGCTTCAGAGAATGTACGAAGGTCTCGATCAGGAGCTGTTCAGCGTGAATCTGGTACCTGAGGAGATTGTTTATATCACAGATTTCGAACAGTACAACCTCAAAGAGGGCCTTGCTCTTTCAGGAGAAGAGATTGCATATTTGGAGGGGTTGAGCAAGAAGTTGGGCAGACCACTGACCGACAGCGAGGTATTCGGATTCTCACAAGTCAATTCGGAGCACTGCCGTCACAAGATTTTCAACGGCACTTTCATTATAGACGGCGTCGAGAAAGATTCTTCGCTGTTCAAGATGATTAAGAAGACCACCCAGACTAATCCCAATGAGGTAATCAGCGCATACAAAGACAACTGCGCATTCATTCAAGGTCCCAAAGTGAAGCTGTTCCACCCAAAGACGGGATCAAAGCCGGACTTCTTCGTGCGTGACGAAGCCGAGACGGTCATTTCCCTGAAAGCGGAGACTCACAACTTCCCTACTACAGTCGAGCCTTTCAACGGTGCCGCTACGGGTACCGGCGGTGAAATCAGAGACCGTATGGCAGGCGGAAAAGGCTCTTTTCCTATTGCTGGTACGGCGGTCTACATGACGTCATATCCTCGTTTCGAAGAGGAGAAACGCGAGTGGGAGTCATTCAAGGAGCGTCCTTGGCTGTATCAGACTCCTCTTCAGATTCTCATCAAGGCATCCAACGGAGCCTCAGATTTCGGAAACAAGTTCGGTCAGCCTATCATTTGCGGTTCTCTCGATACTTTCGAATACATCGACGGCAAGAATGAGTATGGTTTTGACAAGGTGATTATGCAGGCAGGAGGCGTGGGATTTGCCAAGAAAGCTGATTCCATCAAAGAGACACCGGGAAATGACGATACCGTTGTCCTTCTGGGAGGTGACAATTACAGGATCGGAATGGGCGGCGGAGCAGTCTCTTCAGTAGCTACAGGAGAGTATGCCAACGCCATCGAGCTCAATGCCGTTCAGCGTTCCAACCCTGAGATGCAGAAGAGGGTTTACAACGCCCTGAGAGCTGTTTCAGAGTGCGGTAAGAATACCATAATCTCCGTTCACGATCATGGCGCTGGAGGACACCTGAACTGTCTCTCCGAGCTTGTCGAGGAGACCGGAGGTACCATCGACATAAACAATCTGCCTATAGGTGACCCTACCCTGTCTTACAAAGAGATTATCGGCAATGAGAGCCAGGAGAGAATGGGTTTGGTGATGAAGAAAGAGGATGTGGATGAGTTGGAAGCCATTGCCGTTCGCGAGAGGGCTCCATTCTACAGAATCGGACACACCACAGGGAAGCACAACTTCACTCTGAAGGATTCCAAGACGGGAGCCGCTCCTATAGATCTGGAAATAAGTGACATGCTGGGTTCTACCCCTAAGACCATCATCAAGGGCGATACAGTCGAAAACCACTTCGCTGAGATACCTGCCGTAGATTCTCTTTCAAAGGAAGAACTGGTTCACCGCATAGAGAATCTTCTTCAGATTGAGGCCGTGGCCTGCAAAGACTGGCTCACGAATAAAGTGGACCGTTCCGTAACTGGTCTCGTAGCCTGCCAGCAAACTGCAGGTGAGATACAGCTGCCTCTTAACGACGTTGCTGTCACCGCTATAGCTTATGACAGCAACGAAGGTATCGCCACTTCAATAGGTCACGCTCCGGTAGCAGCCCTTATCAATCCGGCTTCCGGATCGAGACTCTCCATCTCCGAGGCTCTGACAAATATGGTATGGGCTCCGCTCACTAAGGGGCTCAACGGCGTCAGCCTGAGCGCAAACTGGATGTGGCCGACCAGGAACGAGGGTGAAGATTCCCGTCTGTATTCTGCAGTAAAAGGAGCTTCAGACTACGCCATCGTTCTCGGTATCAACATCCCTACCGGAAAAGATTCCATGTCGATGACCCAGAAATATCCTGACGGTCAGAAAGTTCTCTCTCCGGGTACTCTGATAGTTTCAACCGTGGGAATGGTGAGCGACATTAGAAAAGTGGTTCATCCGGTGCTGCAATGCGTTGACAGCAAAGTGCTTTACATCCCGTTTGTAGAGCGGAGCGACTATCCTCTTGGAGGAACGGCATATGCCCAGATCTGCTCTCAGATTGGCTCTGAGTGCGCTGATGTTGACAATCCTGCTTATTTCCGTAAATGCTTCGAGACAGTTCAGAAACTGGTCGCTGACTGCGCTATTCTCTCAGGTCACGATATCTCGGCAGGCGGTTTGGTTACCTCTCTGCTCGAGAGCTGCTTTGCAAATACCAAAGGTGGACTCAATGTCGATCTGAGCGGGTTCAACGCCAACGTTCTGTTCAGCGAAGTACCGGGTGTCATCGTACAGGTAAATGGCCCTGCGGCCGGAAAGATTCTCTCTAAAAACGGGGTAAAATTCTACGAAATAGCTCAGTATCAGAATTCAAGAGAGCTGACACTGAAGTATTCTAAAGGCAGCCTGACGCTGGATATTGACAGGATGAGAGACCTCTGGTTCAAGACGTCATATCTTTTCGACAAAAGACAGGTTGCAGGTAATCTGGCAGACGAGCGTTATGCAAATTACAAGAAGCAGCCGCTTCAGTTCATTCTTCCTGAGGGAAGACTTGCCCGCGTTAAGACCGTAAAGCAGCCTGTAGCGGCAATCATTCGCGAGAAAGGCTCCAATGGCGACCGTGAGATGGCCTGGGCGCTTTATATGGCCGGATTCAAGGTTAAGGACGTGCACACTACTGACCTCACCTCAGGCCGCGAAGATCTCAGCGAAGTTCAAATGATTGTATTTGTAGGCGGATTCTCCAATGGCGACACGCTGGGTTCAGCTAAAGGTTGGGCAGGTGCTCTGAAGTTCAACGACACTGCACGCAATACCATCAAGGCATTCTACAATAGAAAGGACACTTTGAGCCTCGGTATCTGCAATGGCTGCCAGCTTATGGCAGAACTCGGTCTCGTCTCTCCAGACGCTCCGGAGAAGGCTCCTAAGATGAAACACAATGATTCTCACAAGTTTGAGAGTTGCTTTGTAACGTTGAGAATACCTGAGAACACCCCGGCCATCATGCTCAAGCCGCTTGCCGGTTCGCAACTCGGCATCTGGGTGGCTCACGGAGAGGGCAAGTTCAGTTTCCCTGAGCAGAACGGCACTTGCACTGCAGTGAATTACCTCTACAATGCATATCCGGGCAACCCGAACGGTTCACCTGAAGGTATAGCCGGAGTGTGCAGTAAAGACGGAAGACACCTTGCAATGATGCCTCACCCCGAGCGCTGCCTGCGTCCTTGGAACTGGCCGTATTATCCTGCAGAACACAGATTTGACGAGTCAACACCTTGGCTCGACATGTTCATTGCAGCTTACAACTGGATAGCTGAGAATTAGAAACCTGAATTCGGTTTGAACAGGTCCTTCTGATCGATGGAATCCGTGACGTCGGCCTGCGCTATTACCAGCAGTTTGTCCCCCTCTTTCAGCTCCAGCTGGCCGTTCGGTACGAGATACTCCTCCTCTCTCTTCACCATTATCACGAGAATGCCCTTAGGCAACTTGGCATCCATAAGCCGGTTGCCTGCGGAGAGCATATCTTTTGTCAGATCTAGATCAAACAGCTCACTGTCAATCTCTTCCGGCAGTTCAATTCCGAATGAATTGCCATCTTTCGGTAACGTGCGGGTCATATGAAGCTTCTTGGCGAACCAAGTTATTGTAGTACCCTGTATCAACAGTGAGAGCAAGGTTATGAAGAATACTATGTTGAAGATGATGTCGGCTCCCGGTACCCCGGCAACAACGGGATAGGTGGCGAAAATGATAGGTGTCGCTCCTCTGAGTCCGACCCAGCAAATCAGAAGTCTGGCATTGAAGAAATCGGGTTTCTTGAAAGGAAGCAGTGTAAGAAGGACGCTTATAGGACGGCCAAGGAAGATCAGGAAAATGCCGACTGCAGTAGCCAGCAGGGCAATCTTAATCATATCGTGAGGGTTCACCAGCAGTCCCAGCGCCAGGAACATAATGATCTGCAGGAACCATGTAATACCGTCAAGGAACCGCGCCGATTCTCTCTTCTTCGCTATTTTCGCATTGCCTGTAATCAAGCCTGCGAGATAAACTGCAAGATAGCCGTTTCCGTAGAGCAACTCAGTGAAGGCGAATGTAAAGAAAGCCAGACACACCAGTACAATAGGATACAGGGAGACATTGTCCAACTTTATTCTGTTTATAACGAAGACTATCATCTTTCCGCTCAGATAGCCGAACAGAATACCTATGACGAACTTGAGGATGAATCTGACGAGAATCATCCACGAGAATGTTGCGGTCTGTGACAGGCAAATGTCTATCAGCGAGATGGTCAGCATATATGCCATCGGGTCGTTACTACCGCTCTCCAGCTCCAGCATAGGTCTGGTGTGCTTGCGCAGGCCTATTCTCTGCCCTCTCAAAATATTGAAAACCGAAGCTGAATCTGTAGAGGACATCGTCGCGGCCAGAAGAAGACTCAGAGGATACGTGACGTTCATATTGACCAGTTTGGCAGAGAAAAAGATGAACGTACCGGTAATGAATGTCGTGAGTATGACTCCTACGGTAGAAAGAGCAATTCCCTGTTTCACAACGGGTTTTATCTCTGATATAACAGTGTCGTAACCTCCGTAGAACAGAATGATGGAGAGGGCTACCATTCCTATGAACTGCACCTTTTCTATGCTGTTGAACTCAAAGCCGATACCGTCGACTCCGAACAGCATTCCGACAATCAGGAAAAGTAACAGGGATGGGACACCGAAACGTCCTCCGGCTTTGCTTATCAGGATACTGATAAACAGTATTATGGAGCCGAAAAGGAGAATATTCTCAGTTGTTAAAAACATAATTCAAAGTTAGTCAGATTTGTTTAAGAATCAAAACTTGGCAAAAATACAATTTTTGTTTACTTTTGTGAGTTTTAAGTAGATAAAAAGAAAAAGTATGAACAAAAGAGTTTATCGATTCGGCGGAAAAAATGCCGAAGGAGATGGCGAGATGAGGAACTTACTTGGTGGTAAGGGAGCCAATCTTGCCGAGATGTGTAAACTGGGAATGCCCGTCCCTGCTGGTTTTACAATCACCACTGAATGCTGTACTGAATATTTTAATCTGGGTGGTGCTTATCCTCTCGAGCTCGAAGCAGAAGTCGCTGACGCTTTGGCTGCTACAGAGAAGATCATGGGCAAAAAATTCGGAGACGAGAAAGATCCGTTGCTGGTATCTTGCCGTTCCGGTGCAAGAAGTTCAATGCCTGGCATGATGGAGACCGTCCTCAACATTGGTCTCTGCTCCAGCACAATTCCGGGACTTATTGCAAAAACTAAAAATCCTCGTTTCGTGTACGATGCTTACCGTCGCCTCATTATGATGTATTCCGACGTGGTAATGGAGAAAGCGGAAGGTATTGAGCCTGAAGACGGCAAAGGCATTCGTGTTCAACTCGACGAGATGATGACCGAAGTAAAGAATGCAAAAGGATATAAAAGCGATACCGATTTGACTGTAGAAGATCTTATGGATCTGTGCGAGAAATTCAAGTTCAAAGTTAAAGAGGTTCTCGGTTCTCCATTCCCTGATACTGCAAAAGAGCAGCTTTGGGGCGGCATAGGAGCCGTATTCAAATCTTGGAACGGTAAAAGAGCCATCGCATACCGTCGTATCGAAGGTATTCCTGACGATTGGGGAACGGCTGTGAACGTACAGTCTATGGTATTCGGAAATATGGGTAATACCTCAGCTACAGGTGTGGCATTCAGCCGTAACCCTGCTACCGGTGACAATAAGTTCTACGGAGAATGGCTTATCAATGCCCAGGGTGAAGACGTTGTAGCCGGTATCCGCACCCCTAACCCTCTGAACGAAGCTACCAAGAATGACCATAACAAACACCTTGAGTCTTTGGAAGTGGCGATGCCTAAGGTTTACAAAGAGCTTGACGATATCCAGAAGAAGCTTGAGCTTCACTTCCACGACATGCAGGATATCGAGTTCACCATCCAGGAAGGCAAACTCTGGATGCTCCAGTGCCGTATCGGTAAACGTACCGGTCTTGCTGCCTTGAACATGGCTCTCGATATGCTTAAAGAGGGTTTGATCGATGAGAAAACCGCTGTTTTGAGAGTAAGTCCTACTCAGCTTCAGGAGCTGCTTCTTCCTGTCATCGATCCTGATGCCGAGAAGAGAGCTACCGTCATTGCAAAAGGTCTTCCTGCAGGCCCGGGTGGCGCCGTAGGTAAGATTGTCTTCACTTCAGAAGATGCTGTAAACGCA
>JAFSTD010000034.1 GCA_017450655.1 Bacteroidales bacterium
ACTACACACAGAAACCGCTCAAGGACTGGCTTAAGGATGCCGGCATCACCAAGCACATAACCTTCCACTGCTTCCGTCACACCTTCGCCACCCTCCAGGTAGCCGAAGGCACCGACATATACACCGTCTCCCACCTGCTCACCCACGCCAACGTCGGGACCACGCAGATTTACGCCGACATCGTGGACAAGAGCAAGCGAGATGCCGTGGAACGCATTAAAATAAAGAAAGATAAGTAGAGTCACCTAAATTATAGATTACGCTATGAATGTCAGAAGATCTTTTGAGCATTCCTCTTTCAATGTCCTCTCCAAGAGCCGGACAAATCTTTATCAGGTAGTCAATCGTCTTTATGCAAAGGCCGACCCGCCCCTGCAGCGAATCAAGAAGGAGTTCACTCCTCTCTTCACGCTGTTGGATTGCATCTTCACCGTCTTTGACTCCATAATGTCCACGACCTCCATTGAAGAGATAGACGGCATATGGGATGAGCTGACTCCGGATGATTCCAGCAAGCAGAGCACTGGATTTGTTCGTCCGGACAGAGATTTCTACTCCTTCCGAGTCCATAGATGGTACGAAGCCACCGTTGTTTTCGGCGGCGTCTACTATCTTATCTGTACGGAGCGAGAAGGCTTCAAGGACATACTTGAGCACTTGGAGAGAAAGGCGGCTTACAATAGCACCACACGCCCATACTTTGAGCTGTTCAAAGATGAAGTTATTGACTGGAAGCGTAAGGTTCGGGAAAACCCCGCCCTCTATGGTGACGGAACAGTTCCAGAGGATGACGATGATCATTATGGTTATTCTCGCATGAACGAGGACTATGAGGAGGTTATGAAGGGACGTGCAGCTAAGAAGCTGAAGAAGATTCTGGAAGCCACAAAGGGTGGCACAAAAGAACAACTTCTGGACGCTTACCACCACGCTCTGCAGAGTGAGAATGAGAAGGGCTCTTTTGGCAACGAATTCCTTATAGCCGAATTGAACGAACGCATCAGGGTAACTGAGATGCAGATTAACATCGAGGCACCTCAGACCGTTCAGGTCGTTCCGGAGACCTCACAGACATCCATCAGCCTCGATGCTCTCTTCGCAAACACAGAAATGATCTGTAATGGAAATCACGACCTCGCACAGAAGGTTTTCGACATCATCAATATGACCGTCGCTCAGCAATTCGGTTCCGAGGTCGAGAAATCAAACGCAAAGGCCCAGATTATCCTGGCTAAGATGAAAGGGGCCGCCTCAACCTCAACCAACAAACCAGACGAAGAGAAAGATGGAGTGATGAGTGCCGCCCAAGCCGACATCTTCTTCTATTACCTCTTTAATGAACTGGGCCTCAACTTCAACAATTCCGACAAGACCGCATGGGCTCGCCTTATTCGCAGCATCACCGGCAAAAACGAGAAGAACATCAAAGATGCTCTCTCCTTCGATTTTGACAAGCCCAAAACTAAGAAGGATGTCCGTAAAGCAGCCGAATATATGAAGGAATTGTTCCCTTCAATCGTCGCAAAGATGCAAAACGACATAAAAGAAGAAGAATCCGATAATTTGGAGTAGTTCCTGGTCACTCCAGCTCCTACCGCTGCCCCAAAATACCCCGTTAAATTTGTCCCGTGATTCACGCCGAATCACGGTTTCTTTTTCTGTGGCCACAAATGAAGAAGCCTGTTACAAACTTTTAAATGTTACAGACATGCTTCAAGCAGAAAAACCGATCACTTTTGATCAGCTCCCCGAGGTTGTGTCCTCCCTCGTGGATGAAGTCAGAGGCCTGAAAGACCTCATTTTGAATGGACAGTACAGCAAAGAACCCGTCAAGGACGAATGGTTCGATGTAGATGGCCTGTGCGCCTACCACCCTGACAAGCCCGCCAAAAAGACGGTCTATGACTGGGTGACGCTCCGCCGTGTTCCTTACCATAAGGACGGCAAGAGGCTTCGTTTCCTCAAATCTGAGATAGACGCTTGGCTTGCCGGCGGCTATCACCAGACCGATGAGGAGATGCAAACGGCAGCAGTCGATTACGTCAACGCTAAAAGAATGGGTGCCTTATGAGCGAGCCGAGACTTCTTGGAGACATCATGAAGGAATACCTTCTGAACTCCGACGACGATTTCGCCGTAGCATTCCGTGCCCTCTACAAAGAACATGGTTCCGACTTCCTGGAGGAGCCTAATGGAGAGGAGGAGCAGAAATGAGCAAGAGCCCAGAGAAAACCTCCCTTAATCCTGTCGAAGGCATCAAGAATGAGGTAGAGAAAGCCAAGCGTAAACCCAAAAAGCGAGGCATCTTCTCAGTCAAGAAGGCCAACGACTGGATTAAGGACTCACGCGAGCGTCCAGACCCGCGTTCTTTCTTCCACGGCCTCATCGTAGAATTCGAATGCACCGTCATCTTCGCATCTTCTGGTGTTGGCAAGTCTATTTTCGTTACACAGATTGCAGAAGAAATTGCATGGACAGCCCCTCTCCTATTCATTGATCTGGAGTTGGCCGATAAGCAATTTCAGCTGCGCTACACCGACCCGGAGACAAACCAGGTACACACCTTCCCCGATAACTTTGAGCGGGCGGAGATTGACCCGGAACTCATAGTCGGAGAAGATCTGGAGCAAGCCATTCTCGACTCCATTGAGGATGCGGCCAAGAAGGGTACTCACTTCTTCGTCCTGGACAACATCACATTTGCGTGCAACGACTCCGAAAAGGGAGCCACTGCTGGCGCATTCATGATGAAACTCATACGCCTGAAGAAGAAGTACCAGCTCACGGTCATTGTGATAGCTCACACGCCCAAACGCAGAGGCTATGAACCCATCACCCAGAACGATCTGGCTGGCAGTGCAAAACTCATCAACTTCTTCGATGCTGGTATCGCCATAGCCAGAAGCGCAAAAGACCCTAATCTTCGCTACGTCAAGCAGGTCAAGGTGCGTACCGGCGAGTATCTCTACGACGCGGATAATGTGATCATCTATGACGTCAACAAGGTCAACGGCTTCCTGAAGTTCGAGTTCCGTGACTACGGCAAGGAAGGAGACCACCTCAAAATCCCCTCAAAGGACTACGAGATGGAAGAGATCCAGGACATTCTGAAACTCCAGTCACAAGGCAAATCCCTTCGTGAAATAGCCAAGGACCTGGATATGTCTCTCGGAATGGTTCAACGTCGTCTAAAAAAGGCAACGCTGCTCAACATCACCTACATCCCGGCTGAAGAACCCGAACCGGAACCACCGGCACCTACGCAACAACGCTTACCGTACAATGAGGAGGACGAATGATATGAACTACCGCTATCATCTTCTCAAATATGCAGGCCCTGCAAGTCGTTGGACCTGCCCACAGTGCGGACGAAAGCATTGCTTCGCGCCATACGTTGACGATGACAACAAGCCAGCCGGTGAGGAGTATGGCCGCTGTGACCACGAATCATCCTGCGGATACGTCAAATATCCCCCAACCGAGGATAACAGTTGGCGTAATCCGCCGGACTGGTCCCGGTACCGTCAGAGTAAGCCCAAGGCGTTCAGTCTTAAAAAGCCTGAACCGATAAAGGAGCCCGCAGGTGGATACTACACTATTCCCCGGGACATCGTTCTCAAGACAGTGCGTACCAATCCTCTTTCTGACTTCCTTCGCTTCCTAACCACGATCTTTGACAACGAGATTATCCTGCGCCTTGTGCGTGAATACTTCATAGGCGTAACCAAAGATGGTGACGTAATCTTCTATCAGATCGACCTTAAAGGCCGCATCAGAGGTGGTAAGATTATGAAGTATGATAGTGTCACAGGTCATCGCATCAAAGACCCGGCAGCCAAGAATCCAGTCAACTGGGTTCACGTCCCTATGCTTCGAAAAGGGTTGCTTCCGGAAGGCTGGACAATGACCCAATGTCTCTTCGGTGAGCACTTGCTCACCAAGTACGCAGAGAGGGTCGTCTGTCTCGTTGAGGCCGAGAAAACCGCCATCATATGCGCCGGAATGATGCCCGAATTCATATGGCTTGCAACCGGCGGCAAATCGGGATTCAACGACCGTGTTGAAGTGCTCGATGGACGTAAGGTCATCGCTTTCCCTGACGTTGATGCCTATGACCAGTGGTGCGAGAAAGCCGCAGAGCGTCCTTATCTTGACATCACTGTCTCTGACTACCTTCAACAGAACGCCACCGAAGAGGAACTCAACTCGGGGGCTGACATCGCTGACTTGCTCATTCGCTGGCAGCAGGAGAATGACCTTCCACCTGTATCGGGTGTATCGCCCGTATCTGACTCGATACAACCGATACAGCCGATACACGAGAACCCTGTCATAGCGGAAATCCGCAAGTACATCTCTCCTGAGTATCTGTCAGAAGTCGCAGCGCTCATCGAAGAATTAGATCTCGAACTCGTTTCAGTAACACACATCCCCAATGAACAATGAAAATCTTGATAGACAATGGCCACGGCATCGAAACGCCTGGCAAACGCTCTCCGGACGGTCGTTTCCGGGAGTACAAGTACAACCGCGAAATTGCTTCCGCTATCGTGCAGCACCTTTGCCTCCGAGGCTACGACGCAGAACTCCTCGTTCCAGAAGAGCAGGACATCTCTTTAAAGGAGAGAGTCCGCAGAGCGAATCAGAAGACCTGTCGCTTTGGCCACCCAGTCACTGATACCTTTCTGGTATCCATTCACGTAAACGCTGCTGGAAAAGGAGACCGTTGGTATAATGCAACAGGCTGGTGCGCCTACACCTACTATGGTCATAGCGAATCCGACCGGCTTGCCTCTTCACTATACAACGCTGCGGAGAAACACCTGCCTGGCCATAGGCTCAGAACAGACTTCAGCGATGGAGATCCTGATTACGAAGCACCTTTCTACCTTCTCAAGCACACTTACTGTGCCGCTGTGCTAACAGAGAACGGATTCATGGATTCAGAGGTCTCGCTCAGCTTCCTGGAGTCTGACGAAGGCAAGAAAGCAATCGTTGCATTGCATGTCGAAGGAATAATCGATTATATCAAAGGTTAACTCCAAATCTCACAGTCTAAGCCTCATTTCCTCACGGACTTGAGGCTTTTTCTGTACCCTATGCAGAATAATTGCACACTTCTTCCCCATTTTTGCGGGGTATTTCGGTAAAAATCGCTAAATTTGTCTAATTATCCCGATTACGCACTAATGGCCAGTAACAAACACGCACAAATACGCTATAAAGTCCTGGACGACTGCTTCAGCAA
>JAFSTD010000035.1 GCA_017450655.1 Bacteroidales bacterium
AACATCTCCATCGACATCCGTTACGCTTTGTTCGTAATCGACAAGATCGGCGGCGCATCATATCTGTTCAACGAAATGGTTCTCGTACCGTAACCGGATATGAAAAAGTTAGCATTATTGCTGATTGTCCCTCTTATGTTCACCTGCTGCACTCCGAAGGAGGAACAGGTGGACGTAAAGATGGATTATACCCTGGACTGGCGTACCGACCACCTGCACGTATTCTTGACTTACACCCCTACCGAGGTTGACAGCGTCACTCTTCACTACGGGGATATCAGTTACGGCGGTCAGGCGGACATCTTCAGCTGCGTCAAGAATTTTGAGAGCGAAGATTGCCGCATCGTCACCGACAGCGCTGCCAGAGAGGTGAAACTCTACTACGAAGGGACTCCCGTTGTCAAATTGGAGTACGACATGGAATACGACCTGGAAGATGAGAATCTGAACTGTCCTAGAGAATTGTTCCGTCCGAACACGGACAAGGACTTCCTCTACGTTCAGGGCCTGAATCTCTATCTCCATGAGAAAGGCCGCAACAGGTACAACATGCGCGTATCATGGCTTACAAAGCCGGATTTCCCTACCTTCTGTATGTACAATGAGGACGGAAGCATGGAGCCTCACACAGGCCCTCAGTCCGATTTCTACTACAAGTTCATTCTCGGTGACAGAGAATTGCTGGTGGACTCCTTTGAGTTGAACGGCACTACCAATTATATGGTTACCGCTCCACGCCAGCTCGTGGATTTCAACAGAGAAGATATCCGCAGATTCTTCACCGACGTTTACACGGGATATGAGAAATTCTGGAACGATACCATAGATTACAGCTTCACCCTGGTGATGTATCCTTTCGAGAAAATCCGCCACGACGTTACCGGACTCGGACTGGGTCACGCATTCCTTTGCCGCTACAATCACTACGCCGACACGATTCTCACGAAGAACAGGGCCACTACCGTTGCCCACGAGATAGGTCACAACTGGATTTCAGGCGAACAGTGGTTCGGAGAGGGATTCAACGACCTCCAGACCTGGTACATTCTTACGGCGACCGGACTCCGGACCATCGACGATTACGTAGCTGAAGTGAACGACTATATGGCAAAGCTCCACAAGAGCAAGATTCGCAACCTTCCAAACGACCAGATTTCCGACAACTTCTGGAAACTCGGCGATTACAGCTGGATTATCTACTGGAGAGGTGCCATATACGGATACAGGCTTCTCGGTCAGCTGGAGGCTGCCACGGGAGATCCTCATATCTTCAAGACCCTGATGACTACTCTCGGCAAAGAACACACTCTGGGGATGAACAGAGAGTACTTTATCGAGACCGTTTCTCAGTTTATGGACAGGGACGTTCTCGAAACTCAATTCGAGAAATACATCATAAACGCTGAGACGATGGATCTCACAAAGACTCCTACTCTGAGCGGAAGCGTCATCAAGTACGACAAAAACGGAGCCCCTCAGATATACATAACTGACAGGGAGGTCTTCGCCAGACACTTCGTTCTGGAGTAGAAAAAAATCCTCAGCCTAAACGCTGAGGATTTTTGTTATCTCATAAATGCTCTTATCTATCGGATTATGCTTGCTGCAAGCATCTGAGAGCGGGACGTAGGCGGTTTTATTGTTCACCTGCCCGATCATTACCCCTTTCTTGCCGTCCAGAAGCGCGCACACTGCGTCATAGCCCAGCAGGCTGGCCAGAACGCGGTCATTGCAGCTTGGGCTGCCTCCTCTCTGGATATGCCCCAGAATGGATATTCTCGTATCATATTCAGGGATTCTCTCCTTGACTTTTGCCGCAACTTCTTCGGCACTACCCAGCGGACTGCCTTCAGCCACCACTATAATGCCCGAAGTCTTGTTCTTACGGCGTTCAATCTTCAGATAATTGCAGAGGCTGTCGATATCCTGCTCTACCTCCGGAATCAGGGTCACCTCAGCTCCCGTAGCCATTCCCGTACTCAGGGCTATCGCTCCGGAATGACGGCCCATCACCTCAACGAAGAAGATGTTGTTGTGACTCATGGCCGTGTCACGAATCTTATCGATTGCGTCTATTGCGGTGTTGATGGCAGTATCGAATCCTATGGTGAAATCGGTACCGAAAATATCATTGTCTATCGTAGCCGGAATGCCCACGACAGGCACACCAAACTCCTCGAACAAGGCTTTTGCGCCACGGAAAGAACCGTCTCCGCCGATGACGACAAGAGCGTCTATCCCCTCTTTCTTCATATTCTCATAAGCCTGCTTACGCCCTTCCGGAGTCATGAACTCCATACAGCGGGAGGTTTGGAGAATAGTACCGCCCAGATTGATGATTTTTGACACCGACTTGGAATTCATCGGGACAAAATCTGCATTTACAAGCCCTTTATAGCCTTTATAAACACCAACCACTTCCAACTTGTAGAACATAGCAGAACGCACCACCGCGCGGATGGCGGCATTCATGCCGGGAGAATCGCCCCCTGAGGTCAATACACCGATTTTTGTTACTCCCATCGTATTATATTTTTAAAAAACTTTCAACATTCCGACTTCCACTCCTTTGCAACCGGCCTGTACAATGATCACGTCTTTGCCGAGCTTATTCTGCACGGTGGCAGGCTTCTCGATGAAGGTGTGCGAGTGACCGCCCACGATTACGTCGATGTCAACGCTTTCGGCTGCCATAATATGATCGCTTGGAACGTCGTACGAGCCACCGCTGTAGCCGAGGTGAGAGAGGAAGATCACGAGGTCACAATGTTTGTCCCTCTTTAGATAGCGCGCCCATCTGTTCACCTCCACAACCGTATCGAGGCGCTTCATGTTTTTCATATTGTCGAAAAGAACGTTGCTCTCCAGATATGATGTAGCGCCTACGATTCCTATCTTGAGACCGTTCTTACGGATAATTGTATATGGCTTTATGAGATCCTTGAGCGGAGTCTCGGAGAAGTCGTAGTTACAGCACAGAGAAGTGAACTTCGCATCTTTCAGGTGTCTTGCGAGGACTTCCTGGCCGCTGTCAAACTCGTGGTTTCCTATAGCCGCCGCTTCATAGCCCAGCTCGTTCATCAGAGCCAGCTCTATGTCGCCTTTGCCGAGCACATAGTAAGGAGAACCCTGATTGTAATCACCTGCGTCAAGCAAAAGTACTTTGTTCTTACCGTAAACGGCTCTCACGCTGTCTATATACTGCAACCTGCGGTCGACGCCTCCGCGGCCTTCGTTGCTGCCCGTTCTGATAGGCTCTATCTGACTGTGGCTGTCGTTAGTGTGGAGAATTACGAGTTTCTGTCCGTTAACGTTGAGTGACAGCATTGCTGCCAGAGCCACCAACAATAATTTTCTGGTATTTTTCATATCATTCCCCTCCTATTTGTTGATAATAACGCGGCCGTCAGGCTCGAGGTGCAAAGTCTTGCCGTCAGCGGTCAATTCTTTAATCCTGTCACACATAACGTCTCTGATCATAACGTCTTTGAACTCGGTAATGCTGTCAGAATACTTTCCGACACGGATGCCGTCTCCACCTTCGACCAGAAAGTTGATTGTACCGAGGTGATATACCCTGTTGTCATCGAGAGGAGCTCCGCCGACATTGCATTTGGTCATTTTGCCGTTGGTGCAGACAATCTCCACGCCGCTCAGGGCCTCGAATTTATTCTTTTGGGCCATCTCGTTGAGAAGCTTGCGGAGGTTGGAACCTTTCATCTGGGAAACTACCAGATAATTGTCGAAAGGGAAGATCGTGAAGATGTCATAAACTCTCACGGCTCCCTTGGGAAGGTCTTCGCGGATGCCGCCGAAATTGGTCAGGCCGACCTCAACCGGAGCGCCGAAAAGTTTCTCTGACGCTTCTCTGATAGCGTCCACCGCAAAGTTGGAAAGGCCGCTGTCAGGGGCTTTTTTAGAATAGATTGCATCGCTGTAACCCAGGATTTCCTGCATCGGTGCCATCAGTTCGCTGTAAGAATTGATAATCTGCAATGCACCGTCATTAGTGCCTTTGTCAAGTCTGCCGTCGATGTAGGAGTAGCTCCATTCATATTTGAATCCGTTATCCCCGGAGTTGCTTGCCGAAGAGCAGGAAACAATCATCAGAAGCAGAGCGCTGAACAGTAAGATTCTCTTCATATGTTAACCGTTTGTATCTTCTTTCTTGTATAACTTGTTGAAGCAGTGGCGACAGAGAGGCTCATAAACGTCTTTCTCGCCAAGCTCCACGAGCTTGTCACTTGCAGAAAGTCTGTGGCTGTAGTTCGCCGGGTCACCGCATTTCACGCAAATGGCGTGAACTTTAGTGACGTATTCTGCGACAGCCATAAGGGCAGGCATCGGTCCGAACGGGACTCCGCGGTAATCGGTATCCAGTCCTGCGATAATGACTCTGACTCCCTGATTGGCCAGCTGCTGAGCCACATCCACGATGCCCATATCGAAGAACTGAGCCTCGTCGATTCCCACCACGTCTACGCCACCCGTCAAAAGGAGAATGTTGCTGCTGGAATCAACCGGTGTAGAGATGATGGCATTAGAATCGTGGGACACCACCTCCTGATCACTGTATCTTACGTCCATCTTAGGCTTGAAAATCTCCACATTCAGATTGGCAATCCTGGCCCTCTTCAGCCTGCGGATCAGCTCCTCGGTTTTGCCGGAAAACATAGAGCCGCAGATTACCTCAATCCACCCCGGATTTTTTGCATTTTCGATAAACATTTGACTAATTTTGCAAGTGAAACGTATTAAACAAAGGTAAGAAAAAATGTCTAAATTGTTTATAGTTCCCACCCCGATCGGCAACCTTGAAGACATAACTTTCAGGGCGATTGAGGTTTTAAAATCAGTAGACCTGATTCTTGCCGAAGATACGCGCACGAGCGCCGTCCTGCTCAAGAAATTCGACATCGGCACTCATGCTGTTTCACACCATAAATTCAACGAGCATCAGACCGTTGAGCTTATCAAGGAGAAGATTCTCTCAGGGCTCTCAGTGGCGCTCATAAGCGACGCCGGCACTCCGGGAATAAGCGATCCCGGTTTTCTGCTGGTGCGTACCTGCGTCCAGGCTGGAATAGAGGTGGAGACTCTTCCGGGTCCGACCGCCTGCATCCCTGCGCTGGTCAACTCGGGACTCCCCTGCGACAGATTCTGTTTCGAAGGATTCCTTCCACAGAAGAAAGGGCGTCAGACCCGCCTCAAGGAGTTGGCTGAGGAGCATCGCACGATGGTATTCTACGAGTCTCCTTTCAGACTTGCCAAGACTCTGGGACAGTTTGCGGAATACTTTGGCGGAGAGCGGCTTGCCACTGTGTCGAGAGAGATTTCCAAATTACATGATACCACTCACCGTGGGACGCTCCAAGAGCTTTCGGATTACTTCGCGGAGCATGAGCCCAAGGGTGAAATAGTCATAGTGGTAGCCGGAAAGGCGGAAGATTGACAATCATTTAGAAAAAAAGAAAGGAGGAGAGAGATTTGAAGAGGGAGAAATTGAGTTCGGCAGCTGCGTCGGGTGTCGTGGCGCTGATTTTTATGGTGCTTGGCTTTCAGGCCGCGCTGTTTATGGGGAACGTGTTCAAGGAGCGTCGGGCCGAAGTTCCCGTGGCCGAAAGCGAAAATGTCGTGACTGAGACTGAAGAGGAGGTGGCAACGATTTCGCCGGTCATCGCCCGGAGTGCATTGGAAAAGCCTGCTGGTTACAGCGATGCAAGGACTGTCGCAGCTGAGAGAATCGCATCCGGGAAGCCTGCAGAACTGTTTGAGTTTGACCCTAATACGGTCACTGAGTCTGAGCTTCGGCGGTTGGGATTCTCCGAGCGTCAGGCAGCGGTCATAATCAATTATAGGGAGAAAGGAGGAAGCTTCAGAAAAAAGAGCGACTTTGCAAAAATGTACGTGGTGGACAGCGCGAAATTTTTTCAGCTGGAGCCGTACATCAACATTGAAAAACTGGACATCAATTCTGCTGACAGCATCGCGCTGCTTACTCTGTCGGGGATAGGGCCTTATTACGCCCACAAGATTCTGGAGTACAGGGAGCGGCTCGGCGGGTACTTTACCTCGACCGGACAATTGCTGGAGATAGACGGTATCGACGAGGAGAGATTCTCGGGTTTCTCGGAGAATATAGAGGCGCGAAGCGTCCCGTTCAGGTTTGACATCTGGAGCGCCGAAGAGTGGCAGCTGGAGAGACATCCCTATATCGGGAGCTACGCCGCAAAAGGCATCATACGATACAAGGCGCTGAGTGACAGCTCTCTATGGACAATAGAGAATCTGGTTTCAGCAGGAATACTGAAACGGTCCGCAGCTGAAAAACTCGGTTATTTCTGTCTGAAATAGATTTGCACCGGACAGCCGGTGAAGTCGAAATGTTCGCGAAGCTTATTCTCCACGTATCTCTTGTACGGATCCCTGATATATTGAGGGAGATTGCAGAAGAACGCAAATGCAGGAGAAGGTGTAGGGAGCTGGGTAACGTACTTGATTCTGATGTACTTGCCCTTCCATGCAGGAGGGGGATAATTCTCGATTTCAGGGAGCATCGCATCGTTCAGGACCGAAGTGGATATTCTCTGGCTGTAATTCTCATATACCTTCGCCGCAGCATCCAGCACGTCCAGAATACGCTGTTTGTTTAGCACCGAAGTGAACACGATCGGGATGTCGTTGTTTGGAGCAAGCCTCTTCTGGAGGGCTTCCGTGTACTCCTTCATGGTATTGCTGCTCTTCTCGACGGTGTCCCACTTGTTGGCGACGATCACGCACCCTTTCTTGTTTCGGGTGATGATATTGTAGATTGACATATCCTGAGAATTGAAACCTTCGGCAGCGTCTATCATCAGAATGCAGACGTCGCTGTTCTCAATGGCGCGGATGGAACGCAATACAGAATAGAATTCGAGATCCTCAGTGACCTTGGTCTTCTTGCGGAGGCCAGCGGTATCCACAAGATTGAACTCGTGGCCGAACTTGTTGTAGTATGAGGTTATGGAATCCCTGGTGGTGCCGGCCACCGGGGTTACGATGTTTCTCTCGACTCCGAGCAGAGCGTTGGTCAGGGATGACTTGCCTACGTTCGGACGGCCTACAATCGCTATTCTCGGTATCCTGTTCTCCTCTTCCTCGACCTCCTCCACTATCGTAGAATCGTTCGGAAGCTTGGCTATAATCTCATCCAGAAGTTCGCCCGTGCCGCTTCCGGTAGCTGCTGCGACACTGAAAGGCTCGCCGAGTCCCAGCTTGTAAAAGTCGTACACTCCGAGCATCTTCTCTCCCGTATCTACCTTGTTTACAGCGAGAACCACAGGTTTGCCGGCTTTTCGGAGAATGTCGGCTATTTCCTGATCGAAATCGGTAATTCCTGTAGCAACCTCCACCATAAACAATACCAGGTCGCACTCGTTTATGGCAAGAATGACCTGTTTGCGGATAGCCTCTTCGAAAACATCGTCGCTGTTTACCGTGAAGCCTCCGGTATCTATTACGGAGAATTCGTGGCCGCACCACTCGCATCTTCCATAATGGCGGTCACGGGTCACGCCTGCGGTGCTGTCGACAATCGCCTGGCGCATCCCCACCAGTCTGTTGAAGAGGGTGGATTTGCCTACGTTAGGGCGTCCTACTATTGCTACAAGGTTCATTTCGTCCTATTTTAAATTGCCGGAGTGGCGTAAAGGGTAACGTCTTCTTTGGTTATGGTATCTCCGCTGAGAATCAGCAATCTCTCGACTACGTTCCTCAATTCGCGAATATTGCCGGTCCATTTATTCTTCTTGAGCTCTTCCATTGCGTCGGGAGTCACTTTTCTCTTGGCCATGCCGGTCTCGGCGCAAATTTGATCGATGAAGTAGTTCACAAGAAGCGGAATGTCGTCGACACGCTCAGCAAGAGAAGGGACGTTGATCAGAATGACACTCAGACGGTGATAGAGGTCTTCACGGAAGTTCCCCTTCTCTATCTCCTCGGTCATATTCTTATTCGTAGCCGCTATAACTCTCACGTTTACGGTAATATCCTTGTCACTGCCGACACGGGAGAGCTTGTTCTCCTGGAGAACTCTCAGGACTTTGGCCTGAGCGGCGAGACTCATGTCTCCTATCTCATCCAGGAACAGCGTGCCGCCGTCAGCCTGCTCGAACTTTCCGATATGCTGTTTAATGGCGGAGGTAAAAGAGCCTTTCTCGTGACCGAACAGTTCGCTCTCGATGAGCTCGCTCGGAATGGCGGCGCAGTTAACCTCCACGAACGGCATTGAAGCACGGTTGCTCTGGGTGTGGAGGGCGTGGGCCACAAGTTCCTTACCGGTACCGTTCGCACCTGTGATGAGCACTCTGGCATCAGTTGGGGCAACTCTGGCGATGATTTCGCGGATATGCTGCAACGGAGCAGATTCTCCGATAATCTCGTATTTGGTGCCGACCTTCTTCTTGAGAGTCTTGGTTTCCTGGACGAGGCTGCTCTTCTCCGTAGCATTCTTCAGGGAAATGAGAATCCTGTTCAGGTCGAGAGGTTTCTGGATAAAGTCGTAAGCTCCTTTCTTGATGCAGTCTACCGCCGTATCTATATCTCCGTGGCCGGAAATCATAATCACCGGCGATTCGCATCCCTCCTCTCCGAGACGGGAAAGAACTTCGGTTCCATCCATTTCAGGCATTTTGATATCGCAGAAAATCGCGTCAAAGTTGCCCGCCATAGCCGCTTCGTAGCCCTCTTTTCCATCTTCCGCAAGCGATACGGTATGCCCTTCGAACTCAAGGATTTCTTTTATCGCATTGCGGATTGCCCGCTCGTCATCGATAACCAAAACTTTCATTTTTATCAAAACATTAGCTTAATTGCACAAATATAGACATTTTTGAGTAAATTTGTGATGACTATTCGTTACTATGAAAAACCCTAAAATCATCATCGCAATAGACGGGTATTCGTCTACGGGCAAGAGTTCTTTCGCAAAATTGATAGCCAAAGAGCTCGGTTACGTACATCTTGATTCAGGCGCTCTCTACAGGGCAATCACATTGCACGCCCTTCGCAAAGGACTGATTGATTACCGTAACAGAATAGACGAAGATTCCCTTATGGATTCTCTGTCCACCCTTAAAATATCTCTTCGTCCGGAGGTTTATCTGGGAGATGAGAACGTTGAAACCGAAATCAGACAAATGGATGTCAGCAACAGCGTAAGCCCTATTTCAG
Organism: Bacteroidales bacterium; assembly: GCA_017450655.1. GTDB lineage: Bacteria > Bacteroidota > Bacteroidia > Bacteroidales > UBA932 > Equibacterium. The sequence goes on from JAFSTD010000035.1 coordinate 9,211, forward strand.
CCATTCCGTTTGTGAGAGCGTTTGTAGACAACATTCTCAGAGAATGCGGCAAAGACGGCGGGATTGTAATGGACGGTCGCGACATCGGAACCAACGTGTTCCCCAACGCCGAGCTGAAGATCTTCATGACTGCAAGCCCCGATGAGCGAGCTACCCGCAGATACAAGGAGATGGTTGCCTCAGGCAAACACGTCTCTTTTGAAGAGGTGCTCAAGAATCTCAGCGAACGTGACTACATCGATTCTCACAGAAGCGTATCTCCGCTCAGACAGGCAGATGACGCCATTGTCCTCGACAATACCACCATGACGATGGAGGATCAGATGGTTTGGCTTAAAGGTATCCTAAGAGACCAATTCGGAATGGACGTTTAATGAATCTTTCCGTTGATATAGACAAGTATTCAGGCTTTTGCAACGGTGTAGTCAATGCCGTAAAAAAAGCGGAGCGCTATCTTGATACCAACAAAAGGCTCTATTCTCTGGGAGCCATCGTCCACAATTCTGTAGAAATAGCGAGACTACAACAGAAAGGGCTGGAAATCATCGATATAAATCGGATGAAGGAGCTCAAGGATGACGTCGTGCTCGTACGCGCACACGGGGAGCCCCCTGCCACTTACAAGCTTGCCGAAGAGAGGGGCGTCTCAATAATCGACTGCACCTGTCCCGTCGTTCTGAAGCTTCAGAGGGACATTGCCGCAAAGTACAAGGAGCTCAAGCCTCTCGGAGGTCAGATTCTAATCTTCGGAAAAGTGGGGCACGCCGAAGTAAACGGCCTTGTAGGCCAGACTGAAGGGGAAGCCATCGTGGTGGAGAGCCCGGCCGACATAGATAAGATCGACCTGTCGAAGCCGACCGCCCTGTTCTCTCAAACCACAAAAGATATAAATGAGTATCAGCAGCTTATCGACTCCATCAATGACAGGGGATGCAAGTTTTTCTCAGCTTACAATACCATCTGCCGTCAAGTTGCCTCACGCTATGGACACCTGGCCGACTTTGCCAGAAGCCACGACGTGATACTGTTCGTGAGCGGTACCGAGAGTTCCAACGGAAGAGTGCTGTTCGAGCTTTGCAAAAAGTACAATCCCCGCTCCTACCGTGTGGAGAATGGGGACGACGTCAAGAGAGACTGGTTCAGGGAGAATGAGAGTGTGGGAATATGCGGCGCCACGTCCACCCCGCGTTGGCAATTGGAAGAAATTTATTATATTTGCAAACACTTGTAACGAAATCAATTAAACAATAATTATCATATGGCAACTACTGCTGATTTTAAAAACGGACTTTGCATCGATTTTAACGGAAAACCCGTTTCAATCGTGTGGTTCCAACACGTAAAGCCTGGTAAAGGTCCTGCATTCGTCAAGACTAAACTTCGCAACCTCGAAAACGGTCGTATCCTTGAGAAGACCTACAGTGCAGGTGAGAAAATCGACATCATCACCGTTGAGCACCGCCCTTATCAGTATCTGTACAAGGATGAAGACGGATTCAACTTTATGCACAGCGAGACTTTCGAGCAAGTACACCTGGATACCAATATGATAGACAATGCCGACCTTATGAAAGAGGGTCAGGAGGTCGAGATGGTATTCCTGGCTGATGAGGAGAGATGCCTTACCTGCGAGCTTCCTACATACGTAGAGCTTGAGGTTACATACACCGAGCCTGCAGTCAAAGGTGATACTGCTTCAACGAATGCGCTCAAATCCGCTACGCTTGAGACAGGCGCCGAGATTATGGTTCCGCTCTTTATCCAACAGGGAGAGAAGATCCGCGTGAACACAGTTGACCGTTCATACGGCGAGCGCGTAAAATAGAGGCGACGAACCGCAAAAAAAACATCCTTCGAACGAAGGATGTTTTTTTATTGTTTTTCTATTCTAAGCTGTTGGATTTCATTCTTTTCTCCGGAAGCTTTCACGTAGATTATCACTCTGAACTGCTCCCCTCCGGCGCTCAGACTTCCTACCGCGTAGGTCATCGGCGGTCGACCGCTCTTGTGGAGAATAGAAAACTCTTTAGGAGTATATTTGGAGAAGAAGCTCTTCATAATTTGCTTCGCCTGACTCTTGGTGCAATTGTTCACCGAGCCCATGATATCCAGCTCCAAGTTCTCTGCGAACCAGGCTGAAAGGCCTTCAGCATCGCTGCTGCTTATATATTTGCTGATGGGGATAAAGACATCACCTGCCGAGCTTTGCTGTACCTGGGCAAAGGCGGCCGTCACAAACACAAAAGAGAATAGGACTGATGTTAATAGTTTTTTCATGCGTTTTATTCTTTCTGTTTTTGTTACTTACTACAAAAATACAGCCAAATTTACTAAATTTGATACATTATTACAATAAATAGCCGAATATGGTAGTAAAATTGGTCTTTGTCGGAAAAACCGTAGAAAAATATCTCAAGGAGGGAATCGCCTTGTACAGCGACCGCATAGGGCATTACTGCAAGTTCTCAATTCTCGAAATTCCCGAGCTCAAGAATGCAAAATCCCTCTCCAGAGAGCAGATAAAGGAGAAAGAGGGAGAAATGATTCTCAAGGCAATAGCCCCTTCCGACAGGCTGATTCTTCTGGATGAACGCGGAAAAAGCTATTCTTCAATAGAATGGGCCGCCGAACTTGAACAAAAACTGGCACAAAATTCGAAAGCAACTGTCTTCGTGATAGGTGGAAGCTACGGTTTCAGTCAGAATGTGTACGACAGAGCCGACCAGCTTCTGTCGCTGTCAAAGATGACATTCTCACATCAGCTTGTAAGAGTCATTTTTTTGGAGCAACTTTACAGAGCGTTTACTATCATTAAAGGAGAGCCATATCATCACGAATGAACAATAGGCACATCAAGAGTATCGTTTTCGGACTGATTGCATTGGCCTGCATGCTGTTTTTGTTCTCATTCATCACTTCGGATGTGGAGCATAAACTCGGCAGACAGGTACACAGGACCGAACGCATTCTCCACAAAAAGCAGAAACTTCTTGACAAATACGTGCAACAGGCTCAGGACACTCCCGTAAGCCAATGGCTTGATTTTCCGGATTTCCCGGACGACATGGTGCTCTATAAATACGACGCCGACACTCTTCAGAGCTGGGTTAATCAATTCTCCATAAGTAACGACGAGGTGGATGTCATTCCGCTCTCCTATCGTCTGCACTATATGAGTAACGAGAATCTGTACAATACTCCCCTCTCGTTCATCACCGAGAAAGAGAGCTACGTCAACCTGGGCTCTGCCTGGTATATTGCGAAGGCATACACCGACAGATACACCAAGATCATTACAGGTATTCTCGTCAAGAATGAGTACCCTACCGACAACCTCACCCTGGTAAGTCAGACAAATCCGGAGCTCAGAATAGGGCCGAGTTATTCCACTACCGAGCCCGATTTCACCACCGGCAGCATAGTCAAAAGCCTGGACGGTTTACCCCTGTTCTCCATAACGCTCAACACCGAATCGGGGACGATTCAGGGGAACGAGATTCTGAAATGGATTTCGATGTTCCTTCTTATGACGGCGCTGTTTGTCTACCATATTTTCGCAAGAGACAAGAAATCACTCCTGATTACCCTTGCGGGACTGACACTCTGCTTCATCTATGCGCGGGTACTGTCCCATACCATCGGCTCGTCTGGCAGTTTCTTTTCTCCTTCTCTGTATGCGGACAGCAGGCTCTATCCATCGCTAGCATCCCTGGTATTCACCAATCTCTATATCTACCTCTTCATGCAGGCTCTCTACACAGCAAGACCTTTCTTATTCAAGTCTTTCATCAGACTGCCGAGGAGGAGACAGCTTTATTTTGCAGGATTTGCAGGCACTCTGGCCGTTATTCTGTTCGTTTACATAACGGTGACGCTTTCATCACTTGTATACAATTCAAACATTACGTTGGAACTGTTCAAGGTGACCAACCTTACCATCTTCACCTTGATAAGTTACTTCTCATACATTCTCCTCTTCATTGCCCTTCTCTACATCATTCAGGTGGCGGTATTCGCCTTGAGAGGGGACAGAAAATTCTCATTGTTCACACTGAAACACCTTATTATATACATACTGGCCGTCACTTTTGTGCTTATGACGCTCGTATCGGTGTTCAGTCTGTCAAAGGAGAAGAGGAACAATAAAGTGCTTACCAACAACCTTGCGGTTGAGAGAGATCTGGCTCTGGAGTACAAACTGAGGTCCATCGAGAACGCAATTCAGTCCGACAGACTGATCGGACTGCTGAGTTTCATGCCTAACGGCGGAAACGAGGTGATCAAGAACCGTCTGGAAGAGAGATATCTGTATGACCTCGGATCCGGTTATACCCTCTCGGTAACCACCTGCGAGCGCCTTTCTCAGTTGATCATCGACTTCTACACACCTCCTGTGGACTGCTACGATTTCTATCAGGAGGAGATTCAGAAATACGGCACTCAGCTGGCTCCGACGTCCAGTTTCTTCTTTATGAACAATTACTCCGGCAAGTCATCATATGTGGGAGTGTTCACCTATTTCAACTATCAGACATACCAGTCGGCCCGTCTTTTCGTAGACATTGAATCCAAGTTCACAAACTCTCTGATTCAGGAGATCATTTCTTCTGACAGCAACAAGAACTCGAGATATTCGATTCCGGATAATTATTCCTACGCGAAGTATTACAATTCCCGTCTGGCGGCTCACAGCGGAGACTACAACTTCCCTGTAAGCATCGACCCGGCCAGATACAACGACGGTTACGATTCGTACTATGAGAATGGCCGAGTATTCTACATCAACAAAATAGCCGACGACGAGATTATTTCTCTCTCGAGAGACCGCCACGGCATATTCACGTACATTCTGTTCTACTCCTACCTGTTTTTCATCAGCGCCTTCATCATTCTGCTGATTACAAGTGCATTCAGGAAGAGAAGGGACACCGCCCTGCCGGTTCACTCCTTCAAAAAGAGAATTACGCTGATGCAGATCATCTCGCTCTCTGCGGCTTTGGTGTGCGTCGGTATCGGTACGGTATATTACGTCCTCGTCAGAAACAAGGCAGCTTCCGAAGCCCAGACGGACAGCAAGATTGAGATTGTCCAGTCCTCTCTGTCGGAATTCTGCCAGTATGCTATGAGGTACAATGACATCAACAGCCCTCAACTCTTCGAGGCGATGGACAAAATGGCCAGCAATCTTGAGTCGGAAATCAACCTTTACGATACCCACGGACGTCTTATCCGCTCCACCAAGCCGGAGATTTTCGAACAGTTCATAATGGGTTCCCGTATCAACGACGAAGCATATTATAATATTGTCAAGAAACATGCTTCCCGCCATACAGTGCAGGAGGTCGTGGCCGGCAAGAAGTATCTTTCAACTTTCGCTCCGTTATTCAACATCGACGGTGTGCTGGTGGCCATCGTGAACATCCCGTTCATCACAACGGTATCCAAACTGCAGGAGGACTCTGTATTGACGGTTGCGACAATAATGGACATCTACCTGTTGATTCTCATAGCGAGTATCCTCTTCGGAATAATGGTGGCCAACTCTATCTCCAAACCGCTTACCGAGGTCAAGGAGAAGATTTCAAGCTTCGAGTTGAACGATTCTGAAAACAAGCACATATACTACAAGAATACCAACGACGAGCTCGGTGTGCTTATAGAGGCTTACAACAACATGGTGGACAATCTGGAGCGAAGTACCAGACAGCTGGCCGATCAGGAGCGTGAAAGCGCATGGAGAGAGATGGCTCGCCAGATCGCGCACGAGATAAAGAATCCTCTTACCCCTATGAAGCTCAATCTGCAGCTTCTCATGAAGATGAAGCAGGAGAATTCTCCGGGATGGGAGGAGAAATTCGAAGAGACCGGCAAGTCGCTTCTGCAACAGATCAACATTCTGACCGAGACGGCTGAGGACTTCTCATCATTCTCTAAATTCTACATTGAGGATGTCACCCGTGAGGATCTCTGCGCAATTCTCCACGAGCAGTATAACTTCTTCAATACGAGGGAGAATCTGACTATCGAGTTCAACAGCGAAGTTGAGAATGCATTCGTAAACGTAAGGAAGAAACAGATTATCAGGACATTCATCAATATTCTCTCAAATGCCATCCAGGCCGTTGAGAATAACAGGAACGGCAGGATTGCCATCAATCTGTCAGATTTGGACAAGTTCTACAGAGTTTCCGTGGAAGATAACGGCAAGGGTGTAAGCAAGAAAGACCAGGCAAGCCTGTTCAAGCCTTATTTCACCACCAAGTCTTCGGGCACAGGCCTCGGACTTGCGATATGCCGCAGCATCATAGAACAGTCCAACGGACGGTTGTACTACGAGCAGTCAGAGACTCTCGGAGGAGCCTCCTTCATAATCGAACTTCCTAAAGCAGAAGATTAATCGTTACCGCTGCCGTCGAAGCAGTGAGTGCAGATGCACTCTTTCGGAAGACCTATTGCCTTTACCAGATTCTCTACGGTGTTGAACTTGAGGGAAGTCATCTGCAACTGGTTTCTGATTTCCTCCACCATTCTGCAGTACTTCTTTGAACCGTAGGTAGCGTATTGATCGAGATTCTTATCGTCAGCTCCCTCCAGACGCTCGATTATCCTACGGGTAATCAGTTCTTTAGGAGACTTTGACGGAGAGAAGTTCACGTAAGGGCAAGGGTACACCAGCGGCGGGCAGCTGATACGTATATGCACCTCGGCGGCACCGTGACGTTTGAATATTTCGACGTTGTCTCTCAGCTGAGTGCCTCGCACGATTGAGTCGTCGCAGAATACGACGCTCTTCCCTTTCATCAAGGCATAGTTGGGAATCAGTTTCATCTTTGCGACGATGTCGCGACGGCTCTGGTCTGCAGGCATAAAGCTTCTCGGCCAGGTCGGAGTATATTTGACGATGGTATTTCTCAAAGGAACATTCTTGCCTTCTGAATAACCCATCGCCATGCAGTTTCCGGAGTCAGGGATCGGAGAAACCATATCGGCTTTCACGTCATCCTGTTCTCCCATTATTCTGCCCAGATTGCGGCGCACCTGATCGACATTGATTCCCTCATAAGATGTCGGAGGATAACCGTAATAAATCCATAGGAACGTACAGATATGGAGTTTCTCTGACGGCGCAAGAATCTGCTTGTAACCGTCAGCGGTAATCATGACTGCCTCACCGGGAGCCAGGACATAATCGTCCTCGAACCCCAGGTTCAAGAAACTGAAGTTCTCGCTGGCCACGGCATAGGCGCCCTCTTTTTTACCTATAATCAGTGGAGTGCGGCCGTATTTGTCACGGCATGCTATGATTCCTTCAGGAGTCAGAATCAGCATCGTGCAAGATCCTTCCACCTTATCCTGCACCAGTTTGATCCCTTCGGCGAAAGTGGCGCCGTCGGTGATTATTTGAGAAATAAGCTCAGTGGGGTTCGTTGCTCCCCCACTAAGCTCAGTAAAATTCTTGCCCCCAGCAAGTATCTCATCTTCAAGTTGCTTGATGTTATTGATTTTGAGTACTGTGGCTACGGCAAAACGGCCTAAATGGGAGTTGACAGCAATTGGCTGAGGTTCGCCGTCACTGATGACGCCGATGCCTGAATTACCATCGAATTTGTGAAGGTCACCCTCAAATTTAATCCTGAAGTATGATTGCTCAAGACTGTGTATAGAACGAGCAAAGGTATGGTCAGTGTTGTACACTGCCATACCTCCGCGTTTTGTTCCCAGGTGAGAGTGATAGTCGATCCCGTAAAAGAGATCATTGACACATTTCTTTTTGGCTATAACACCAAACAGGCCTCCCATAGTAAACTGTTATAAATTATTCTCCTTTAATAATAGCATTGTATTTCTCGTAAGCTGCCATGTATTCAGGGCTCTCGGTTCTGTATCTGAAGTAAATGTTCTTCAGGTACTCAGCGATAGCAACCTTAACATCCTGCTCATCTGCGAGTTCGTATGCTTTCTCGAGCGGATCGATAGCCGCTTTCAGGTTAGCGTTGAATTGTTCAACGAGGGCTGCATATTTAGCATCGTCGAGCTCGTTTGCAGCTTGCTCTTGAAGTTCAACTGCTGTATCGTAATAAAGGATACCTACGTTAAGAATACCATAAACATAGCTAGGGTCAATCTCAGTAGCTTTGTTGAAGAAGTAAGCAGCTTTTTCAACGTCGCCAAGTTTCTTGTAAATGTCACCTTCTACGTAGAACAAGCTTGGGTTGTTAGGCTCGTTGGCTTGTGCAGAGTGAAGAAGATCGAACAGAGCAGTAGGGTCACCGCCTTCTGACATATGCTCGTTGATAAGACCTACAAGGATACCTTGGTTCTCAGGGAATTTAACGAAACCGTCTTCAAGTGTTTTCTTGGCAGCCTCAGCATTACCGAGAGCCTTGTATGCATTTGAAAGGTTAGGATAAACGCTACCGTCATTGTAGAAGCCCATGTCAAGGCACTCATTCAAATACTTGACTGCTTTCTCGTTCTGGCCAGAGAAACCTGCCATAACGCCAGCATAGTAAGTTGACAATGAGTCAATGGTATTGAGAACAGGGTTCTTGGTTGAGTTAGCTGCTTTCTCGAACAACTCAGTAGCTTTTGCATAGTCTCCATAAAGATATTGGAAAGAAGCGTCAGTACTGTAAGCTTCATTGATTGAAGCAACCTTGTTGTAAAGGTTCTTGCCTTTAGGATTCAATTGCGCTGATTTGATGATAGCGTCATAAGCTATATCAAGAGCGTTCTCTTCAACAGGAGTCACGATCCAGAAAACAAGATTTCCTTCAGGGCTGTAATAAAGTTTCTTGTCAGCATAGGTATCTACACTGTAAACGCCGTCAGGTCCTGTGAAAGTACCACCTTGGTTCAAAACTCTTTGACCTTTGAGGTAAAGAGCAACTTGCTCGCGGGTAGCGCCTTCCAGCAGGTTACCGCCAGGAAGTTTGTATGCTGCCATAGCTGCATCGTAAACTTTGTCCCAAGTTGCGGCTTTGCCGGCTTTCTTGGCATTTTCAGAATCAGCAACTGCTTTAGCCAAAGCTTCTTTAGCGGCAGTTACCTGAGGGTTTGCCATACCCATACCCATTTGAGGACCGCCTTGGCCGCCTCTAGGGCCTTGAGGCATTCCTTGACCGCCACGTGGTTGTGCGAAAGCAACCATTGGAAGTACAATTGCGATTAGTAAGAGAATTTTTTTCATTTTGGTAAATATTAAGTTGTTATTGTTCTTCTTGTTGTTCAGGTTGAGCTGAGATTTCCTCACTCTTTGAGACTACGCAGACAGCTGCTATGCTGTCATTTTCGCGGATATTGATAAGGCGTACGCCCTGTGTAGCTCGTCCCATTACTCTCAAGTCTGAAATAGCCATTCTGATAGTAATGCCAGACTTGTTGATAATCATTAAATCGTTTTCATCAGTAACATCTTTAATTGCTATCAGGTTACCGGTCTTCTCCGTAATGTTGAGAGTCTTGACTCCTTTGCCTCCTCTGTTGGTAATACGGTAATCACCCAACTCGGAACGCTTACCGTAGCCATTCTCACTCACTACGAGGATTTGCGGCAACTTGTCCTTTTCAATACTATCATTGACACAAATCATGCCAATTGTCTCGTTGTCTCCGGAAACGGCGATTCCGGTCACTCCAGTGGCGTTTCTGCCGATGGCTCTTACCTTTTCTTCGTGGAAGCAGCAGCAACGTCCTTCCCTGCTTGCAAGGAGAATGTAGTTGTTGCCGTCGGTAAGTTTGGCCTCTATCAGGGCGTCGTCTTCTCTGATGTTAACGGCGATGATACCGTTTACGCGAGGACGGCTGTAAGCCTCAAGAGTGGTCTTCTTGATGATACCGCGTTTGGTGGCGAGCACTACATAGTGACTGTTGACGTACTCTTCATCGCCCAGGTTAGGTACGTTAATGTATGCCTGTACGGCATCCCCCGGCTCGATGTTGATGACATTCTGAATGGCGCGGCCCTTAGAAGCCTTTGCCCCTTCAGGGATTTCGTAAGTCTTGAGCCAGTAGCACTTACCGTTCTTGGTGAAGAACATCATGGTACTGTGCATGTTGGCTACGTAAATGTGCTCTATAAAGTCTTCTTCACGGGTGGTGCTGCCCTTCGAGCCTACACCGCCTCTGTTCTGAAGTTTGTATTCTGTAAGAGGAGTACGCTTGATATAACCGAGATGAGATATGGTGATTACCACATCTTCGTCAGCATAGAAGTCTTCAGGATTGAAGTCCTCTGCGGTCATTGCAATCTCCGTGCGGCGCTCGTCACCGAATCTGGCGATGAGATCCTGCATCTCCTCCTTGATGATTCCCAACTGAAGCTCGTCGCTGGCGAGAACGTCCTTGAGATGGTGGATGGTAGCTTCAAGCTCGTCGTATTCTGCCTGAAGCTTGCTGCGCTCGAGTCCTGTCAACTGACGGAGTCTCATCTCCACGATTGCGTCAGCCTGCTCCGTACTGAAGCCGAATTTCTCTACCAAACCGTCGCGGGCATCCTGAACTGTCTTGGATGCTCTGATGTGATCGATAATCTGGTCAATTATGTCAAGGGCCTTAAGCAAACCCTCCACGATGTGCGCCCTCTTCTCGGCTTTGTCCAAATCGAACTTAGCGCGACGTACGACCACCTCGTGACGGTGCTTGACAAAATATTTGATGAGATCCTTCAGGTTCAGGAGACGAGGACGGCCGTCAACCAATGCGATATTGTTGACGGAGAATCCCGCCTGAAGCGAAGAATATTTGAACAAATTATTGAGAACAACGTTCGCGACTGCACCAATCTTAAGCTTGATGACAATGCGCATACCGTTACGGTCACTTTCGTCATTGAGGTAAGCGATACCCTCTATCTTCTTGCTTTCAACAAGCTCGGCGATCTTTTCGATCATCTCTTTCTTGTTGATCTGATAAGGGATCTCGGTAACCACTATAGTCTCCCGTCCACTCTCGGCAACCTCTATTTCATATTTTGAACGGATCACAACCTTGCCCCTGCCTGTCTCGAAGGCCTCTTTAATACCAGACAGACCCTGGATGATACCTCCGGTAGGGAAGTCAGGACCCTTGATGTGATGCATGAGCTCTTCGACGGTGATTTCAGGATTGTCTATGTACGCGCATACGGCATTGCAGACCTCGGTCAGGTTGTGAGGAGCCATATTGGTGGCCATACCTACCGCGATACCTGAAGAACCGTTGAGAAGAAGGAGCGGAGCCTTTGCCGGAAGAACCGACGGCTCTTTGAGAGACTCGTCAAAGTTAGGAGTGAAATCTACGGTGTCCTTGTCCAGATCCGCCAGGGACTCCTCTGAAAGTTTCTGGAGATTGGCATCTGTGTAACGCATTGCAGCAACCGGGTCACCGTCAACGCTACCGAAGTTACCCTGTCCGAATACGAGCGGATATCTCACGTTCCACGGCTGAGCCAATCTGGCCATAGCCTCATATACACTTGAATCGCCGTGAGGGTGATACTTACCAAGCACTTCACCCACGATACGGGCGGATTTCTTCGTTTGTCCTGAGAAGTTCAATCCCAAGCCTTCCATACCGTATAGAACACGGCGGTGTCCAGGTTTCATTCCGTCTCTTACGTCCGGGAGGGCGCGCGATACAATAACAGACATAGAGTAGTCTATATATGCACTCTTCATCTCTGTTTCTATATCAATCGGAATAATTCTGCCTGTGCTTTCTTCTAAATCTTCCATTATACAGTTCCTTCTCAAAAATAATCGGGTAAAGTTATGAATTTTCTGCGAAAAAACAAAGTAAGAAGTTTATTTTTTAACTTTGTAAATATGAGTTTCAGCAGCGAATTTCAGTGTTTTTTGAGTCGAAACGGGATAAGCTTCGGGCAACCGTCAGCCGACGTTTTTTCATTCGACGGTTTCCATTTGAGAATCGTGCTCGTCTCCCTTTCTTCAGGTGATGCCTTGACTGTCACCAAGTCGCTTGATAATGAGCCTGATACGATATACCTCTACGAAGACATGTGGATGAGAAGACGCGATTTCGCAGAGAAAAGGATTCTCGCTCATCTGGGTAAGTTCAGAAACGTCTTCGCAAGAAAGTGCTTCGTAAAGAGAATTGACTCCGACACCGCAGCCGCTTTCTTGAACAGGAATCACGCATACGGAAACGCCGCTTCCCGCTATAAATACGGAATGTATCTCGGAGAAGAATTGGTGGCGGTATCCTGCTTCTCCTCTCCCCGCAGAATGCCACGGATAATCTGCGGTCAGGAAAAGTTGCTGCGCTCCTATGAGTGGGTCCGTTATGCCAGTCTGCCCGACTGCCGCATCAGCGGCGGAATGGGGAAAATGCTCAAGGCGTTCATTGAAGACGTTCACCCTGAGGAGATTATGTCATACGCAGACCTGGAATGGTCCCGTGGAGAGACTTACCGCAAACTCGGTTTCAAGGAGGCCGGATCAAGGCCGCCTGTCACATTCTACCTGAACAGAGAGACTTGGAAACGGCTCAGGAAGCCGGCCCCTGAGACAATAGAATTCGTGAATCTGGGAAGCAGGAAGTATTTGTTGAATAATCTTGAGAATTAAATGCCCGTAGGTTTCTTGCCAGCTATAATCAGCTCGGCGAGAGGATCTTCAATATATCTCTGAATAGCTCTCTTCAACGGACGGGCTCCGAACTCCGGATCGAATCCCTCGTCGCAGACTTTTTTCCTGGTAGAAGGTTTTATCTTGATGTTCAGCCCCATCGACTTCATTCTCGCCATCAATTCTTCCAATTCTATATCGAGAATCTTCTCTATGTCCTCTTTCTTGAGAGGATTGAAGAGAATCTGATCGTCTATACGGTTCAGAAATTCCGGCGAGAAATATCTCTGGAGTTCCTTATTGATGATGGACTTGTGGCGGGAAGGTGTCAGGTCCACACTTGTCTGGTAACCAATGCCACTGCCGGTCTCTTTCAGCCTGCGGCTCCCGACATTGGAAGTCATAATCAAAATTGTATTCTTGAAATCGACTTTCCGTCCGGCGCTGTCGGTCAGCCTGCCTTCGTCCAACACCTGCAGGAGAACGTTGAAAATGTCGGGGTGAGCCTTTTCTATTTCATCCAGGAGCACCACAGAGTAAGGTTTTCTGCGCACCTTTTCGCTCAACTGGCCTCCTTCGTTATAGCCTACATATCCCGGAGGCGCTCCTATAAGCGAACTGAGAGAATATTTCTCCATATATTCGCTCATATCGACGCGGATGATGTTGTCTGCGCTGTCGAACATATACTCGGCCAGCTTCTTGGCAAGTTGGGTCTTGCCGACTCCGGTAGGTCCCAGGAATATGAATGTTCCGATAGGCTTGTTGGGGTCACGGAGACCTGCCCTGTTACGCTGGATAGCCTTCACCACTTTCTCAACGGCTTCGTCCTGGCCGATAATCTTCTTCTTGAGATTTGCGGCCATAGTGAGGAGCTTCGCGCTCTCCGTCTCCACAATCTTGTGGACCGGAATATTGGTAATCATCGAAACTACGTCGGCTATGTCATCGTAAGTGATTACGTTCCCTTCTGCGGAAACTGCCTCCTGTTGTTCCAGAATGGCTTCCGAACTGTTTATCTGAGACTTCTCAAGCATCCGCAGTTCCGCCGCGGTCTTGAAATCTCCACTGAGAGCTGCAGCCTGTTTCTGTTTTCTGAGTTTCTCGATGCCGCTGTCGATGGTCCCGGTGCCGGCATTGAGCTTTCGCTTGATGCTCATCCTTGCTCCGGCTTCATCCATAGCGTCTATAGCCTTGTCAGGCTGGCATCTGTCAGTGATATAGCGCTGGGACAGAGCTACGCAAGCCCTGATGGCTTCATCGGTATATTTGACGTTGTGATGTTTCTCGTATTTGCCTTTGATAGTCTGGAGAATGGTAAGGGTTTGATCGAAGGAGGTTGGCTCCACGATAATTTTTTGGAAGCGACGTTCCAGCGCCCCGTCTTTCTCTATGACCTCCCTGTATTCATCGAGAGTGGTAGCGCCGATGCACTGAATCTCACCTCTTGAAAGAGACGGCTTCAGAAGGTTTGCAGCATCCAGCGAGCCTGCCTGACCGCCGGCTCCGACCAGTGTGTGAAGTTCGTCTATGAAAATGATTGTATTGTCCGACTCTTTCAGCTCGTCCACAATCATTCTGATACGTTCTTCAAACTGTCCCCTGAACTTTGTCCCCGCTACGATCGAGCCCATATCCAAGGTCACTATTCTCTTGTCAATCAGAAGTTTGGGAACGTTGCGTTCAGCGATTCTGATAGCCAGACCTTCGACTATCGCAGACTTCCCGACTCCAGGTTCTCCGATCAGCACCGGATTGTTCTTCTTTCTGCGACCGAGAATCTGAATCAGGCGCTCAATTTCGCTGTCCCGACAGACGACGGGATCGAGCTTGCCGGCCATCGCCGCCGCTGTAAGGTCATTGCCGTATTTGTTAAGCGTAGGGGTGTCGGTATTGTGAGGTTTTGCCTCTTCTTTTTTTGAAGGTTTCGGAGATTCCGCTTTCTGTGCCGGAGAAGGAGCCGGCTGCTGCTTCAGACCGCCCTGATAATCTCTGACCGACTGATAAGTAATGCCGTATCTCTTGAGAATCGGCACCACCATGTTTCCTGAATCACGGATGATTGCGAGCAGCAGATAGAGAAGGCTCGGATTGCTGACGTGCTGTTCTATCAATTCCCTGGCGATGTTGTTGAAGATTACCTCAATCTCCTTGGCGACCGCTATGGAAGAAACTTCCGAATATGTGATAATGTCGTCGGCGCCGATAATGCTCTCAAGCTCGGATTTTACATTTACTAGGTTGCACCCCATATCTCTCAAGGTGTACACCGCATCGTTTTTCTCATGTCGGAGAATCCCCAGAAAAAGATGATCTCCAGTTACGACTCTATTCCCCAGCCTTGCAGCCTCTTCCTTAGCGTAGTTGAGAACCGATTGTAATTCTTGTGTAAAATCCATTACGAGTATCCGTTATTGACACACAAAGGTAAAAAATACTCTCCGATTTTTTTGCTCGTTGTTAAAAAAGAGTTACATTTGCACTCCCTTTTGCTTCCTTAGCTCAGTTGGTAGAGCACGACACTCTTAATGTTGGGGTCCAGGGTTCGAGACCCTGAGGGAGCACGGAGAAGAAACGGCGCTTAACGGCGCCGTTTTTTCTATTCTACCACCACCCTGATGGCATCGGTCGGTACCTGCACTACGAAGGCTCCGACGGATTCTATTCTGACGGCAGCGTAACTGGTACCGGACATATACACCACTTCACATTCGAAACCTTGCAGAGGTCCGCTTACAATCAGACATCTTGAGCCCGTAGCGATTGCTCCGGAGACGAATTCCACCCTTTCGTGGCTGTGTTCCACCATAAAGCGGAAAGTGTCCATCTGCTCGTCGGGGACGATAATCGGATGGAACGCCCCACCCTTGGTCATATAATTGCTGAGAACTCTCACCTCCCCCAGAAGCTGAGGCCTTCGGGCCAGCGTCGTACGGATGAAGATCATTCTCGGCAGCACCATTCTCTCCACGATTTTAACCCTGTCACTCCACTGATGGCGCTCCTGCTGGATGGGGAGATAGTACTCGACACCCAGTTTTTTCAAAGCTTCCGCAGCCTTGCGCTCCTGACAAGAGAGAACGTAGGCCACAAACCAGTGCAGTTTGTTATCTGGAACGAAAGGATCCATGGAGAAGAATCTAATCCCTGCGGAAAAGGTCGCGGGTGTATACTTTATCCTTCACACAATCCAGTACGGATTCATATCTGTTGGCAAGAATTGCGTCGCAGCGTTTGCAGAATGTCTTGAAATCGTTTACCACCTCACTGCCGAAGAAAGTTGTCCCGTCTTCAATCGTAGGCTCGTAGATAATTATTGTCGCGCCTTTGGCTTTGATACGCTTCATGACGCCCTGAATGCTGGATTCACGGAAATTATCCGAATTGGCCTTCATCGTGAGACGGTAGACACCGATTGTAATCGGCTTCTCATTCTCTGCAGACCAAGCATTGTCCGTAGAATAAGAATAATAACCGGCTTTCTTGAGAATCTGGTCGGCGATGAAATCTTTCCTGGTTCTGTTGCTGTCCACTATGGCGGTAATCATATTCTCGGGCACGTCCGAGAAGTTCGCCAGCAACTGTTTCGTGTCTTTCGGAAGACAGTATCCTCCGTAACCGAAAGAAGGATTGTTATAGTACATCCCGATACGAGGGTCAAGACCGATACCTTCTATAATCGACTTGGTATCGAGACCTTTAACCTCAGCGTAAGTATCCAGTTCATTGAAATAGCTGATACGGAGAGCCAGATAAGTGTTGGCGAAGAGTTTCACCGCCTCAGCCTCTTCTATGCCCATAAGGAGGACTGCCACGTCCTTTTTGAAAGCTGCGTTTGCCAGCAGAGTCGCAAAGGTTTTCGCCTCTTTTTCCATTCGGCCGTCCTTCGGAGACCCCACTATTATTCTGCTTGGGTAGAGGTTGTCATAAAGAGCCATCCCCTCGCGAAGGAATTCAGGAGAGAAGAGCAGATTCAGTTTTACACCCGCAGCGGAATACCTGGCATAAAGACTCTTGGTGTAGCCCACGGGAATAGTGGACTTAATGACAATGGTAGCACCGGGATTAATCTTCAGCACCAAATCTATGACCTGCTCAACCTTGGAAGTGTCAAAGAAGTTCTTCTGAGGGTCGTAATTTGTGGGAGCTGCGATGATTACGAATTCTGCATCCTTATATGCCTCTTCGGCATTGAGGGTGGCCTTGAGATTGAGTTTTACCTCATTCCCTGCATTGTCGTTTCCGGAAAGGAAAGCCTGGATGTAATCATCCTTGATAGGGGATTTCCTGTTGTTCAGAAGATCTATTTTCTCGGGAACTACGTCCACTATCGTCACCTGATTCTGTCTGGCGAGCAATGTCGCCATAGAGAGGCCGACGTATCCCGCACCCGCAACTGCAATTTTTGTCATGAAACACCTGTTTTATTATCGCAAAATTACTAAATTTGTATAGATTGGAAAATAATTGTTCCGTGAGAATAGATACCATCATAACAGCGACTGAGAATGACCTGCAGGAGATCGTGAGGGTTATAGATCAATTGTCCAATGACCCCCAGCCCCTCTCGATGGATCATCTGATGGATATTATGTCTCAGCCCAACTCAAGAATCTTCGTCGCGAGGGAAGATTCAGGGGAGATTGTTGGTACTCTTTTTGTAGCATGGTACTACGGCCTTTCTTCCAATAAAATGTGGATAGAGGATGTTGTGGTGGACAAAGGGAGACGGGGTCAAGGCATAGGACGCAAGCTGGTTCAGGCAGCCCTCGACTTTGCAAAAGAAAATGATTTTAAAGGGAAAATTATGCTAACTTCGCGTCCGACAAGGGTGGAAGCCCACGCTTTATACAAATCACTTGGATTTCAAGAATACGACACGGGAGTATTCGTAATACGATAAAAAACCATTTTACTATGAAAAGAATATTTTTATTGCTGACCGCGGCTTTATGCCTTTGCGCTTGTTCATCGACTTCTCCGAAAGCACTTGCTGAGAAAGCTCTTCTCGAGGATAACGGAGTTGCATTTACAATTACTGAAATGGTACCTGTCGATACCTGCAATCTGGGTCTTCTTATTGACAAGAGACTTCAAGTATACGATCAGACTATCAAGGTCCTTTCAGGTCCACTGTTTGCAACTGCCGACGTGGCAGATCAGATTGAACAGGCTAAGTTCCTCAAAGACGAACTTGCAGAGTTGAAGAAAGAACTGACAAAGAAGCTGGATTCACCTGCTTACATTGACTATCAATTCTCAGCTGTTCCTAAAGTGGACACGGGGGTTTCATATGACAATGCATATTTCAGCTATGCTCCTTTGACAAAGAAACTGCTTGGACTGGGAGGAAAGAACTCTATTCACAAGTATATTGACGATGCCATCCCGGGATTTGATAAAATCTTGGAGAAAGCCGCCGATCTAACAAAAGTTGAAGAATAAACAGTATCACACAATATCAGAGGGTGACCGCAAAGTCACCCTTTTTTGGATATTCCGATAATGAAACCCACAATCGTAGAAGTCACTGACAAATCGCAGCTAGCCAGGTTTATCGATTATCCGGGCAAACTGTATGCCGGCTGCCCCTATTGGGTGCCCGATCTGAGAGGTGGAGAATTCAAGGCGCTGGGGCCCGACAATCCGGCGCTGGAATTCAGCAAACGCATTCTCTATCTGGCATATGACAAAGACGTGATTGTAGGGAGAATTGCCGGGATCATCAATTTCAAGGCGAACGAGAAGTGGAATACCAGGACAGTCCGGTTCGGATGGATGGATTTCATAGAAGACATCGACGTGGCTGAGGCTCTTCTGAATGCCGTAAAGGAATGGGGGCTGTCGCACGGGATGGATAGAATGATGGGGCCGGTCGGCTTCAACAACCTTGACAAATCCGGCCTGCTGGTAGAGGGATTCGAGTACCTTTCTCCGTTTACCTGCATTTACAACTACCCTTATTACAGAGATTATCTCGAGCAGCTCGGTTTTGAAAAGGAGGCGGACTGGACTCAGACCATGATGGAAATCGACGGAGAATATCCGGAGAAACTGCAGAATCTCGCCTCTGTTCTGGAGCGGAGATACGGTTTTCAATACTACTGTCCGAAGGGCAGAAAACAGATGCGCGAGATAGGACGCAAGATGTTTTATCTCTACAACGAGGCCTTCGTCGATATAATGGGCTCCACCCCTTTGAGCGAGCAACAGATTGACTATTCTCTCTCATCATACATTTCCATTCTGAACAACAAGTACACCTGCTTTATAATGGACAGGGAGAATAATATCGCCGGCTTTGCCATAAGCGTTCCTTCTCTGTCGAAGGCCATCAAAAAAGCGAAAGGACGCCTGTTTCCGTTCGGCTTCGTGCACATTCTTCACGCGCTCCATCACAATGACACGCTGGAGGCGCTTTTGATAGGAATTTTACCTAAATATCAGGGAATGGGTCTGAATGCAATGTTAATGTCGTATATTTATAGGGGGATAAAGGATGATGGCATTAAAAGACTCGTGGCAAATCCGAGATTTGAGAATAACCACAAGGCGCAGAATTTCTTCGCAAACTGCTACGAAGAGACTGTGTATGCACGGCGCAGATGCTACACAAAGAAGATATAATCAACATTATACAACCATGAAAAAACGTTTTCTATTAATTATGGCAGCAATCGGCTTAGCTGGAATGCTTGCAACAGGTTGCAACGACACTCCTAAGACAGATTCTATGTCCTTCGACGAGATTGTGGCTAGCCGCCGCAGTGTGCGTCAGTATGACCCTGAAAAGAAAATCTCAGAGGCTGAGATTCGTACTCTCATCGAGACGGCCATTGAGGCTCCGCCCTGGGCCAACAATCAACCGGTAAGGTATTACGTGGCAATCGATCCTGAGAAAGTTCAACAGGTTAGAGAGCTTCTCGGCTCAGGAAACATGAGAAATACTGCTGGCGCTCCTGTCCTCTTGGTGACTACTTTCAAGAAAGGGGGATCAGGATTCTTCAGAGGAACTCCTGCAAATGAACTCGGTGACGAATGGGGAGCATATGATGCAGGATTGAGCAATGCATTCTTTATTCTCAAAGCCCGCGAGCGCGGCTATGACACTTTGATAATGGGAATGCGCGATTCCGACGGACTCAGAAAAGTGCTCAACATCCCTAATGATGAGGAGGTTACGGCCGTCATCAGTGTCGGATACAGAGTCAACGATCCTAATCGGCCGGCAAGAAAGAGCGTGGATGACATCACGGTGTTCTTCTAACGAAAAAAGGACTTGATTTCTCAAGTCCTTTTTTGTGGTGCCACCGGGAATTGAACCAGGGACACACGGATTTTCAGTCCGTTGCTCTACCAACTGAGCTATGGCACCATTGGTTTCGGGTTTGCAAAGGTAGGTTTTATTTTTGATTCTGCAAATATTTTTCTGTTAAGCGGGATCAACATCGATGACTACGTCTCTCAATGATTCCACCTCATTTGCCAATTTGATTTTCAACTGCTGGGAGCGGGCGGTTCTCGGCAGTTTAATCAAGAACAGAGAGACGTATTTTCCTCTGATTCTGTCAGTCTGAGGGGTTATCGGGCCGAAGAAATCTTCTACTCCAAGTTTGTGGAGCAACCTGATTACCTTATCGCAATTCTCTTTGAGACGGTCTGTATCGCTCTCTCTGACTGAAAGCTCCACAAGCCGTACAAAAGGCGGGAATCCGAACTGCATTCTCTCATCCAAAGCCGCCTGCGCATATCTTGCGACGTTTTCTTCACCTTCCTGAGAATTCTGAAGGAGCTGAAAAACCCTGTGGTCAGGCTGATAGGTCTGGATAATGAGTTTGCCTGCCCCCTCTCTTCTGCCGGAGCGCCCGGCAAGCTGTCTCATCAGCTGGAGGGCTCTTTCATCAGCCCGGAAATCCTGCAACGACAGCATGGAATCTGCATTGATAATCGCCACCAGACTGAGGGATGGGAAATCAAACCCTTTAGTTATCATCTGCGTACCGACGAGGATGTCCGTCACACCCGTGGAGAAATCTTTCAGAACCTTCTCTTCAGCGGCTTTGCTCATACTTACGTCTCCGTCCAGCCGGGCCACTTTCGCATCGGGGAAGTATTCTCTCAATTCCTCTTCGATTCTTTCCGTACCGGCTCCTTTCAATTCCAAAGCACCTTCTCCGCAATTCTTGCAGGTCCCGTAGAATTTTGTTCTGTAGCCGCAATAATGACAGTCGAGAGTGCCGCTGAACTTGTGATAACTCAGACTGACGTTGCAGTGAGGACATTTCGGGACGTCTCCGCACGAAGGGCATTGTACGAAAGAGGCGTAGGAACGTCTCGAACGGAAAATCATCACCTGCTTTCCGGACTCGAGAGTCGAAGCTATCTCGTTAATCAGCTTCATGGCAAACGACCCCCTGGAATTGTGGAGTCTGGCCACCTGCCTCATATCAATGACTGACACTTCTGCTTCAGGAGCGTTGTAAAACTTGACAGGGAGCTTCACAAGGGTAAACTTCCCCTGTCTGACATTGTACAATGACTCCAGAGAAGGGGTTGCGCTTCCCAAAACCGCCTGCGCATTCTGCCTTGCGGCCATCATCAATGCGACATCGCGCCCGTTGTATCTCGGCGCGGGATCTTCCTGCTTGTAAGAAGAATCATGCTCTTCATCTATTACAACAAGGGAAAGATTCGTAATCGGGAGCAGCACTGCGGAACGGGTTCCAAGAAGAATATACGGCGCAGCGGCGCTTTTGATTCTGTCGTAAATCTCCTTTTTTGCGGCAGGAGTTCTGCGGGAATGCCATACCATCAGTTTATCTGAGAATACGGCACCGAGCCTCTCCTCAAGCTGACGGGAAAGGGCGATTTCAGGTACGAGATAGAGAACGTTGTGACCTTGGGCAAGAGCCTCGGATGCGAGTTTTATGTACAATTCTGTCTTTCCGGAGCCGGTAACTCCCTGCAGGAGTACATTCTTCTTCCGGTCGAAACTCTTGCGGATTTCATCAAAGGCTGCAGCCTGGACCGGGCTTAACTCAACTTTATGCTTCTCGGAATTGTACGCCCTGGATTTCCGGGTTACGGTCCGTGTTCTTTCGGCCTGTCTGAAGAAATAGGCGGGATAAGCGGCTTTGAGCACCTCACCCGGCGAACAGAGATAATACTCCGCTATTGCACGGATGAAATCCAGCTCTTGCTGAGAGAGTGGCGGCAGGGATGGAACGACACTCTCCAAGTCAAGAATCATGGAAGGCTTCATTCCGGGGTTCAACTCCCCTATTCTCTCCACCACGACATAATAGCTCTTACCGCGCAAAGAGACAACGGCCCAACTTCCCACCTCAACTTTGTCTGAGAAAGATTCAGGGATGGAGTAACTGATAGCTCCCCTCAGTTTCAGGGGGAGTATCACGTCTGCGTATCGTCTTGCTGCAATTATTGTTTCTTTATTTTAATCTTCATTCCCGGATAAATCTTTGAATTGCGGGAGAAGCCGTTTATCGTCAAAATATCGTGGAGAGTGACTCCGGAGAATTTGTTTGCGATATCCCAAAGGGTATCACCCTTCTTGACTGTGTACATCACGTAGCCGTCGGACGAAGTTGTGGTTGCAACGGACGTTGATGAAGACGATGAGCTCGGAGCAGCGTTTTTACCGTAGATTCTCAAGTTCTGCCCCACTCTGATGGTGTTGCTTTTGAGGTTGTTCCAGCTCTTGATATTGGTCACCGTGGTGCCGTATTTTGCAGCGATACCGCTCAAAGTCTGTCCGCTGGTAACCTTATGGGTAATATATGATCCGTCGGCAATGGCGGTAACGCCGGAATTGATCTGTTTGATTTTTACGGGATCAAAGTATACGCTGTCTTTATAGCCGTAGATCTGATTCTCCTTCTCTACAAAAGCCATCGTGTAGTTGAAAGGCAGTTTGAGAATGTATTCTTTTTTTTCGCCCGGGATAATGTCGAACAGGTACTGAGGATTGAGGTCGCGCAATTCTTCAACCGTGATGCCGAGATTCTCCGAGATCTGACCGAAATGCAGATTCTTGTTGACGTGGAAGGTATCTACGTGGGCCGGAAGGGAGATGGCTGCCGGAACTAAATTGTGCTCCTTGTAATATTCGAGGGTGTAAAGGGCTCCCACGAAAGCCGGTACGTATCCGCGGGTTTCCCTAGGCAGATACTTGTAAACCTCCCAGAAATCTTTGCCGCCACCGGATCTTCTGATAGCCTTGTTCACGTTTCCCGCACCGCAGTTATAGGATGCAATCGCCAGGGACCAGTCTCCGAAAATGTCGTAGGAGTCTCTCAGATACCTCGCTGCCGCTCTGCAGGAAGCTTCTGGATCGAAGCGTTCATCCACGTATGAGTCTATGTCCAGATTGTAGGTCAAGGCGGTCTTGTACATGAACTGCCACATACCTTTGGCTTTCGCTCTCGACACCGCCTTCTGATTCAGCGCCGATTCTATGACAGCCATCGCCTTGAGCTCGACCGGGAGGTCATATTCTATAAGAATCTCCTCAAATATAGGGAGATAGTACTTTGCAAGTCCCAGAATCTGCTCTATTTTGCCCGGCATCTTCTGGGTATATTGTATAATGTAGTTGCGAACGTAGTTGTTATACGGAATCTTGATGTAGGAATTCATCTTGTTCAGACGGGCGATGTACACGGAATCAGGTATGTCCGAAGCAAAAACGGCGTCTTCTACATCCACCAGGTCGGCATCCAGAGTATTCGCGAGATTGTGCTGCAGGTACCAGATTGTCAACAGAGAATCTGTCTGGCGCTGCAGATCTTCTATCTCAACGGGGAGGTCCGCTTCTTCACCGGTAAAAGTGTTGTCCTCATCGCTCACCATGTTGATTGCGCTTGTAAACTCATCGTAAAGAGTCTGCAAAGAATCTATCTTGGCATTCAGCACCTGAATGGAATCTTTAAGTTGATTGATTTGGTTGAAACCGAAAAGTTGTCCGTAAGAGATGACGGATGAAGATAACAGAACGATTAGCGAAAAGAAAAGACCTTTTGTTTTCATTTTGAAGTCAGGGAAAGTGAAAGTTTTAAACCAAATGCGTCCGGAGTACCCGCATATATTCTGTTTGGTCCGGAAGAAGTAATGACGGCAGGACTGATTCTGAACGCCAGATCATCGCTGACGTTGAAATCATTCATATATGCGAACACGTTTGCGTCGATGATGTTAAGGGCATACACTATAACGGTGGCAAGGATGGAATAGTCACGATACCGGCGATACAAATCTCTGTAGTATTTTGCCTGGTCGGCCGTAATCTGTCCCGAGTATCCGCTGCCGGGAGTGGTGATCATCTGATAGTTATAGCTGAAACGCCTGTACTGTATGTCGTTGTAGTGCCAAGTGTATGCGCAGACTGCAAGGCCACCGTACCAGATAGGGATATGCCACCAGTCTCCGTTGTATGCTTGACCGAGTCCCGGAAGCAGCGCAGAATAAACTGCGGCTTTGCCCGGATGAGGACGGAAGCTGACTTCCTTGCTGACCATGCCGTCAAGCATTGACGCCCAATAAGTCAGGGCGGCGCCTGCATAACTCAGATAGCTGTAGGTACGGTACGTCGGATCCTGTGTCTCCTGATAGAGCTTGTTCATTCTGATACCGCCGTAAATACCGGCCCCTATGCCGCCGTAGATTATCGGCAGTTTCCAATAGTCCCTGTTGTAGATCTGCATGCTTCCCGGCATTATTATAGAACTGAGAAGCGCATATCCCATCTTGAGTTCTTCCTTTCGGGCAAGACCTCTGTACATTGTAACGAATGAGAAACCTTTTAAAGTATCGGCAGGGACATCACTCTCCGGATTGACGGAGCCTGTCTGTTCATTTGCTCCCGGAGGGGGAGCCGACAAACCTGTGGCGACAGTGTTCCTGAATTGCGCATTAAGAGCATAAGATGCGCAAATAAAACACAGTGATATCATTAAGAATCTTCGCACCAGGGATGACGATTAAAAGTTATTGCCTTCCAGATCCTGCAAGAAACGTGCTAGTTCATTATCGTCGGCAAACTTAATCGTCATTCTTCCGCTGCCATTCGGAGAGGTTTTGAGTGAAATTCTGTTCTTGAAATATTTCCCCATTACCTCCAGGAGACGATAGTAGTTGTCCGACAGATTCTGTTTTTTATTCTCTTTTGTAGTGTTTTTATCGGCGTTGTACTTCTCGATCTTATCTTCCAGAGCCCTTACGGACAAGCCTTCGAGAATGGTTTTCTCGCAGAAATCGAGCTGAGAATCCTCATCAGGCAAGGACAGAAGCACTTTGGCGTGGCCTACGCTGATGGTTCCCATTCTGAGCGCCTTCTGAATCTCGGCAGGGAGTTTCAGAAGTCTCAGAGAATTGGCAACTGAAGCGCGTTTTTTACCGACTCTGTCTGCCATACTCTCCTGAGTGAGATTGCACTCTTCCATAAGTCGCTGGAAACTCAACGCAGTCTCTATAGGATCCAGGTCTTGACGTTGGATGTTCTCGATGATGGCCATCTCGAGCATATCGGTATCGCCTGCCTGGCGAATGTATGCTGGAACGCTCTTCAGACCGGCCATTCCTGCCGCGCGGAAACGCCTCTCTCCACTGATGATCTGATACTTGCGAGGAGAGATCTGACGGACAGTGAGAGGCTGGATGATACCCACATTCTTGATGGATTCCGCCAACTCCTTCAATGCTTCAGGATCAAACTCCGTACGTGGCTGGAACGGATTGGGATCTATCTCGGATACCGGTATCTCATAAGTCAATACGGAGGCCTTGCGAGGGGCCGCCTCAACTGCTGTATTCTTCTGTTGAATGTCATTTGCATCTCCCAGCAAAGCGCTCAACCCCTTTCCTAAAGCGTTTCTTTGTGCTGCCATTATGAATCTTTGTTTACAATTTCCGCTGCCAAATTCATATAGTTGCCGGTACCTGCCGAAATAGCGTCGTAAAGGATGGCCGGCTTTCCGTGTGACGGAGCTTCTGACAGCCTGACGTTACGGGTGATGATGGTATTGAAGACCATATCCTTGAAATGGGCCTTGACATCATCCACCACCTGGTTATGTAGTCTCAACCGACTGTCAAACATCGTGAAAAGAAATCCTTCGATGGAGAGAGAAGGATTGAGTCTCGTTTGCACAATCTTTATGGTATTGAGCAATTTGCCAAGTCCTTCAAGAGCAAAATACTCAGGCTGAACAGGGATGATTACGGAATCGGCCGCCGTAAGAGCGTTGACGGTAATGATACCCAGAGACGGAGAGCAGTCGATTATTATGTAGTCGTAATCGTCAGCCACTTGAGCGAGAACCTCTTTCATAACGGATTCCCTATTCTCCAGATTCATCATTTCACTCTCAGCGCCGACAAGGTTTATGTGAGAAGGGACCACTTTCAGATACTCCAACTCACTGTCAAGAATGATATCCTTGAGCGCCACCTCACCTTCCATCGCTTCGTACAAAGTCTTCCCGTCCGACGAGTCCGGGTTGAAGTTAAGACCTGACGTAGAATTGGCTTGAGGATCTGCATCCACCAGCAGCGTTTTTTTCTCCATTACGGCAAGAGAAGCCGCCAGATTAATAGCCGTGGTAGTCTTTCCTACTCCACCTTTCTGGTTTGCGATTGCAATAATCTTTCCCATTTAAAACCTATCTCAATTTTACCCTTGTATCGCGCAAATTTACAAATCTTTTTTTTAGAAAAAGATATATTTACTATCTTCACTCAACGATTTTTATCAACAATTTAACCAAGACCGAAAATGTCCGAAATCTGGAAAGTGATCATCAATCCCAAAGCAGGCAATTGCAAGGGAGCTGAGGAATGGCCGAAGATCAAAGATCAACTGATGAAGAATGGTTTGTCCATTTCATTCTCATTTACAGAACACATCTACCATGCTATCGAACTGACCAAAGCCGCCATCCGAAACGGTTACAGAAAATTCATTGCAGTAGGTGGCGACGGCACGCTGCACGAGGTTGTAAACGGCATTTTCGATCAAAAGGCTGTTCCGACCACCGATTTTACGATAGCGGCAATTCCTATCGGCACCGGAAACGACTGGGGAAGGCTCTACAGCTTCCCTCGCGATTACGAAGCAGCCGCCAAGATCATCGCTGCCTGCAAAACCAAAATGCAGGATATTGCCAAGGTCGTTGTGATGAAAAACAACAGGCCTTCCACCCGTTATATGGTCAATATCGGAGGAATGGCCTTCGACGCATATACCTGCCATCTTTTCAGCAAGCTTAAAGAGAAGGGCAAAAGCGGCAAGTCCCTCTATATGACCGGATTGCTCCAAGGCTTCACAAAGTATAAAAGCAGACTGTTCAATATCAGGATCAACGGCGAGCCGTTTTATGAGGGCAAAGTGTTCTCTACCGCCTTCGGAATCGGGAAATACTCGGGCGGAGGAATGATTCAGACACCGGAGGCTTTGCCTGACGACGGCATTCTGGAGGTAACGGTCATCAAGAAGATATCCAGACTGAAAATTCTCCTGAACCTTGCCAGACTCTTCAAAGGGACTCTGTTCGCTCTACCGGAAGTTCTTCATACCAAGGCGCAGACCGTGGATATTGAGTCTACGCCGAGTTCTTTCGTGGAGGTGGACGGCGAGAGTGTCGGAGAATCTAAACTCCATATCGAGATGCTTCCGGTCGCACTCAACGTGGTAGTGCCTTAATCATATACTATCTCTGCCTGCCCCCTTATATCCTTGTTGGTGCTTGCCTTGAGCGACAGGTTGAGTTGTATCTTACCTATTCTCAACTTCTTTAGATACACCACCCCGTAGAGCGAGAACGCCCGGCCGTAAAGTGCGGCGGATGAGAAGCTTTGCGGCAGGTCTCTCTCATAAACGTATATTCTCGAATCATAACTGTCGGTATTGCAGTAAGACATTCCCACAGCTGCGCTCAACACTCCGCGAAAAGCGGTATAGACGCCATCGCATGACAGCGCGAACCCTTTCTCAAAAGGGGTGTATTTTGAATAGAGAATGCATCCGTCAGCCTGCACGCCAATCTTCAGACTGCTTCCTAAAGAGGCTTTGAAGGCTGCCCTGAAGGAGTGCTTGCTGGAGAGATCGTTGCTCCGGAAAGTATAGCTCTCCTGCAAACAGATTGTTATTCCGTTGTCGGAATACTCACCCTTGAACCTGGCTTTTACCTGACAGGAAGGGACCTTCACGCGATATCTCTGCCAAGGATAATAGACTGCGTCCGCGAAGCCGTAAAGAGTCCATTTCTCATTGAAACGTAAAAGAAAGTTGAGGGTAGCCCCCTCCTGGTTGGATATTGAAGTCTGCGAAGAATACGCTCCGGCGTGAGTCGCGATGTACTCTTTGGGATAGTGCCTCAGCATTGAGAAGATTTCAAAAGAGTATGACGGAGACCAGCCTAAACCGAGAAGGGCTGCCACAGAACCGCGGGCATCGACGGCGACTTCCGAGAATATTCTCAAATGGTTCAGAGAATAGAGTGCGTTCAGGGCAATGTTGCCGTACCACCCATCGTACTGCTGATACCGATTGTATTCTTGCACCTTTCGGGCATTACGCTTGTCATATCTGTAAGCGACCGCGGACAGTCCTAGCTTGAAATGACTTGACAGGTAGTTGACATTCAGGCCTGTAACCATCTCTCCGACACTGTCTTTCCTGTCAATCTCCGCTTGGGTGCGGTGGAGTCCGTCCGCCACAAGGGATGAATAGGTGGAATCCGTCGCGGATCCGTCTATACGGTTGTATGAAAAGAACAGAGAATAATGCCACCGGTCCGAGGGAGCGTGGGTGAAGGCCACTCCCCGGAAGAAATTGTTCTCGTCAACTCCTTTGTAGGGAGTTATTCTGTCTCCTCTTTTGAGTATTGAAGAAGGAGTTCCCAACGAAGCTACGGAGAATGCGTTCCATAAGGTGAGCCCCTGACCGTATCTTGCAGTAAAATCTCCTGCCAGCAGCTTTGCATCGCACTTTTTGAAGTTGTAGGCCAGATATCCCGAACCGAAATCGGCAAAACGCTCTCCGGCGTCAGACTCCAGAGTGACGTTTGCATCGAAACGGCCGGCTGACGTACCAATTCTCAAGGAGTTGTACAATCCCTCCGAAGCATGCCCCTTTTTAATTCTGTACCGGGCATTTGCACTCAGAGGTGAGAAGAGCTCCGAAGCCCCAGGGGCTCCGCTATCTCCGTAAACTACCAGCGGCGACAGCAACTCAACGGTTTCTTGAGAAAAGCCGTCCACGAAAGAGAGCTCGGTAGAGTTGGATATGGCCCCGTACTGCTCGATGTACGAGAGCAGACTCTCTATCTGGAAGACGGACAGAAATCCCAGCTCGGAGAGTTTCTCACGGCCGGCGCTGTTGATATTGAACGGCTTGGAAACGAGGCTGCCGTATGCCTCGATATAAGAATCTACATCTGCCTGCGAAGCCCCTTCCTCCACCATCTGTTCCACTATGGAAACGACCTTCTCCGGCAGCGTCTGGGCGCGGACGAGCCCACCCTTCAGACACAAAAAAAAGATTGTCATGACAATGGCAATCTTGGGATAATCATTAAAATCTCTCCCCTCAATCTCACTGCACATAGTGCAAAGATAGCACTATACTTTGTACTTGTAGTGAACTTGCGACAATTCTTGATTAGCCTTAACTATCTTATTCTCAAGATCTTTCTTGAAAGCGACCAATTTGGCTGCTATCACCGGATCGCTTGTGCCCAGAATTTCGGCGGCGAAAATCGCAGCGTTCTTGGCGCCGTCGACAGCCATCGTAGCGACCGGAATTCCTGAAGGCATCTGGAGAATTGAGAGAATGGAATCCACACCCTCGATGGAGTTACTGGAATTTACAGGGACTCCGATGACCGGAAGCGTAGTGCTTGCGGCAATCACACCCGGCAAATGAGCTGCTCCTCCGGCTGCGGCAATTATCACTTTCACGCCCCTTCCGGCGGCATTTTTCGCAAAATCAGCCACTTGTTCCGGAACGCGGTGAGCGCTTAGCGCATTGATTTCAAAAGGGATCTCAAATGAATCGAGGAAATCGGCGGCAGCCTTCATAATCGGAAGATCCGAAGTACTGCCCATTATTATGCTTACGATTGGTTTCATGTCACAAATTTAATTGTTATTTTTGTGTATTCAAAAACACTTTGAGAATGAATCGCATAAAGCTTCACGACAAGTATTTCGTGCCCTATATTTCCAAGGATGAAATAATGAAAGCCATCGACAGGGTTGCAGAGCATCTGAACAATGATTTTATGGACAGCACCGAGATTCCCATTATTCTGTGCACCATGAACGGAGCCATCGTCTTCGCCGGAGAATTGCTCACAAAACTGAAATTCAATCTGATCGTTTCCGGCATCAAAGTATCATCCTACGAGGGGATCAATTCATCAGGCAACATCAAGGAGGTATTGGGACTGAATACCGACGTTGAAGGGCGTACGGTGATTATTGTGGAAGACATAGTGGATACCGGCGCGACCATTATGAAGCTTTGCGAGAATTTATGCAACAGAAAAGCGAAAGAAGTCAGAATCTGTACGCTGTTCGTAAAATCGGAAGTGTACAGCCATGACCGCAAGCTCGACTACGTGGGGATGGAAGTGGCCGACAAGTTTATCGTGGGACACGGACTTGACTACGATGAGCTGGGACGCAATCTCCCCGGCATCTACATTCTCGATGAACAGAATACTCAATAAAACTTAAATACAATGAAATATTATATTCTATTTGGCCCTCCGGGCGCAGGCAAAGGCACACAGGCAAAGTTATTGGTAGAAAAATACGGTTTCCACCACGTTTCCACCGGAGATCTTCTCCGCAAAGAGATGGCTGCAGGGACCGAGCTGGGATTGAAGGCAAAATCTCTGATTGAGGCCGGAAATCTCGTTCCTGACGAGGTCGTAGTGGGGATGATTCACAGCGAGATTGCAAACAATCCTGACGTGATCGGATTCCTGTTTGACGGTTTCCCTAGAACCACGGCTCAGGCCGAAAGCCTCGACGCTATGCTTAAAGAATTGGGACAGAGCGTTACAAGCTGTCTGTCAATCGCCATTTCCGACGATATGGTAGCGGAACGTATCGCAAACCGCGCTATGATCGAGAACCGTCCCGACGATACAAAACCTGAAGTAATTGCCAACCGCATCAAGACATATCACGAAAAGACTGAGCCGGTAATGAATTATTACAAAGCTCAGAATAAGTACAGTGAGGTTGACGGATCGGGCACCATAGAGGAAACTTTCGTAAAAATTTCAGCACTTGTTTAACAGTAAGCCATGAAAGCAAAAATATTCATTACCACTATTCTCACGGTATTGCTGACGCTTCCGTGCATTGACCTGAATGCGCAGGCACAGCAGCGCAAACCTGTGTACGATGATTCTCTCGATCCTCTCGCCCAGGTTGAGCAAGCCGTCGTTCAGGCTCACAATACCGGTAAATTCGTTATTTGCCAGGTTGGAGGCAACTGGTGCCCATGGTGCCTTCTGTTCGCTGATTTCATCTCTCAGGATGAGGAGATCATGAACTTCATCAACGAGAACTTCGTTTACATTCACGTGAACAATCAGCTTAAGAATGCCGAAGGGAAAAACGTCCCTTGCACTGCAGCCATGGCCAGACTGGGTAATCCGGGCAGATTCGGATATCCCGTATTCGTCGTTCTCGACAGCGACGGTAAAGTAATCCACTTCCAGGATTCAAGTTATCTGGAAGAAGGCAGAGGTTACAACAAAACCAAAGTGATGCGCTTCTTCAAAAACTGGACACCTGCAGCGGTAAACGCAGCGAAGTAGAGAATCTGAATGGCTGCATACGAACGGACCAGGAAGAATATGCGAAACAGCATAGTCGCGCTCCTGTTACAGGTAGTGGCTATGCTGGTCGGCTTTTTTGCCCGGAAGATATTCATCGACTATCTGGGTACGGAGGTCCTTGGTCTCAACACGACAGCCACAAGTATTCTCAACTGCCTCAATCTGGCGGAACTGGGTGTATGGAGCGCAATCGCGGTAACTCTGTACAAACCATTATACGAAGGTGACAGGGAGAAAGTCAGGGAGATTGTCGCCCTTCAGGGATGGCTCTACCGTCTCATTGCGACCATCATCATAGCCGGCAGTCTGATTGTGATGCTGTTCTTCCCTCAGATTTTCAGCAAGTCACTTCTTCCGGCATGGTATCCTTACGCTACTTTCAGCGTCCTGCTCTATTCTTCAATGCTGGGGTACTTCTTCAACTACAAGAAGAACGTGCTCTACGCTGACCAGAAGGACTACAAAGCGCTCCTCTGCTCAAGGTCGGTCAATCTGGTAAAACTGGTTTGCCAGGCCCTCGCAGTCAGGTACATGGAGAATGGATATGTCTGGTGGCTGATTCTCGAGGTGGTGTTCGCTACCGTCAACACCATATTCGTGGCCATCCTTGTAGACAGGAACTATCCTTACCTGAGAGAGCCTGTCGGGTCCGCCAAAGAGCTCAGGACCAAATATCCGGGAGTGATCCAGAAAATCAAATTCCTCTCGGTCCACAAACTGAGTTACTTCGCCCTCAACCAGGTGAGCCCGATCATCATTTACGCCTACACTACCCTCACGTCGGTAGCGCTCTACGGCAACTACATCCTCCTCACCACTAACCTTGGGAACATCATCAACGCGATGTTCGCCGGGACTGAAGCCGGGGTGGGAAATATGGTTGCCGAAGGTGACAAGAATCTCATTCTCAAGGTATTCAGAGAATTCTTCACCTCCAAGATGTTCATTGTAGCTACCTGCTGCATCTGTCTCTGGATTCTGACGGAGCCTTTCATTTCCGTATGGCTCGGCGGAGAATACATTCTGGGGAAGACCACGCTCGCGCTGATTATCGCCACGTTTTTCATTACGAATACGAGGACGATTATCGACACGTACCTCAACACTTACGGGATGTTCAGCGATATCTGGGCTCCGATCTTCGAGGCGGGCGTCAACATTCTCCTTTCAATCATTCTCGGAAGTCTCTACGGCATCAACGGTATCCTTGCCGGCGCCCTGATTTCACAGATAGCGATCGGTTTTATCTGGAAACCTATATTCCTCTTCAAATGGGGTCTGAAAGAGCCGCTCTCATATTATATCAAGCTGTACGCCAAGATGTTGGTGATAATTGCGGTATCGTTTGCAGCCGTACTGGCGATATCCGCTCACATAAGTATTAATCCGGCAGAATCACTTCTATCGTTCTTGTTATACGCAATTATTGTATTTTTGCTGACGGTATTCATCTTCGGCGTGTTGCTGTACATTTTGGAATACAGTTTCCGCGGAATTTTCATCAGAATCAGAAACTCGTTCAACGTATGACAGAGGACATTTTCGATAAGGTCAAACAGGAACTTCTTCCACCGGATGACGAGAGGATGCTTAAAATAGCATTGTCCGCAAGTCCTGCTCAGGAAGAACTGGACGATTTTCTCTCAACGTGGGATATCGAAAAAGCCGGAAGCCACAGAGCCCTGATGCTCTCTTACTGTATGAAAGCTCATCCTGAGCTTGAGTTTCCTGCATATACGGGTCCCCGCCTGGGCGGTCTGCTGAGATACTATCAGTTCCAGAACCTCAGGCTGATGTCGGAGTTTCACAAGATTGGCTCTGCGCTGGTAGCCGAAGGGATTGACTTTCTCACCTTCAAAGGCGGAGCGCTGAGGCATCTTCGCCCCGAACTCCCCCGCATTATGGGAGATATAGACATTCTCGTGAAAGAGAACAGATTCGGTAACGCCTTGAGAATAGTCCGCAATATGGGATACGTCTGCAACGTAGACCGGCACAGCGTGGATCTCCACTACAAGGGTTCCGAACAGGGTATACTCGACATTCACAAGTATTACTTTATGAATACGGGCAAGGAACGCTCGATAAATGCGCGGCTCTTCGGCAGAGCGGCAAGAACGGAGATTTTCGGAGTCAGCTGCCTTCTTCCGTCAAACGAGGATCTGCTCTTCATCACCCTTGTGAATATGGTCAGAAACATCGCTGACTACAACAGCTCCGAGGGGATTCCTTACACCCTGTTCGACACGCAGTATCTGATACAGTCCGCCGGCGAGTTTGACTGGAACATCGTTTATGAGAACGGCCTTGCTACAGGGACTCTGGCTCATTTGCGTTTCGCCGCTCATTTCATAAACAATATCTTCCCAGACCTGATTCCTGAGCAACTGTTCAACTCATTCTCTACCGACAAAGAGCTGGACGATCTTTGCAACGTTATAGCTTTCAACCGCTATTATATGCACCCGAGACAGCTCAGAAGCCACGAACTGTCTGTGGAGGCCGTATTAAAAGACAAAAAACTGATTAAAGACTTTTTGAAGGTCAGACCTCAATACACATTCCTGAAACTGTTCCGTACCAACGCGACGGTTGCCAGACTTATACTGAAGAATTATGATTATTAACAAAACCGATAAGAAAACTTTAAGAAGTTACTTCGATTCTCTGGACAAGAAGATCAAGGAGAACAATACACTCGTGGAGACTGTCTACGTGGACCTTGGTGTAAAGATGGTCAGAATTCTGAACTATTCCGAGGAGTTCACCCTCCTTATGAACAGACAGCTCAACTGGTCTTTGAGAAAAGAGGCGGACCATTTTGACACAACTCTTGTCGTTTGGAAGAATGAGGTGTCGGACGAGGAACTCCGCTGGGTATTTGACAAAGAGTATTCAGATAAACTGCCGGTTGTAATGATAGAAGGCGCTACGGGAAAGGTGGACGGCTACGACAGGGAGAAAGAGACCTACTACTTCGGTTACGGTCTTCTGTGTCCTGAAGACTTCGTAACTGAAGGACATATGTTCGTAAGGACATTCTACAACATTCTCAAAACCCCTTCTTCACACCTGGTACACGGAGCCTGCCTGGGCCTCGAAGGAAACGGCATTCTCTTCTGCGCGAGGGGTCAGAGAGGAAAATCCACCCTGACGGTGCTCTCCCTTCTGGAAGGATTCGAATACGTGTCTGATGATTATCTGGTACTGGAGCAGGTGGACAAAAAGCTGAAAGCTTACCCGGTTTATTCTATAATCACCCTTTCTCCGATAATGTACAACAGGATGTTCGACAAGCTGGAAGGTACCCGATTCGTCTCAAACAACTGGAACAAGAGCAAGTACGTGATCAACATCGCCAACCTGCACGACAGATTCCGCACAGCCTATCCGATCAAGGTCTGCATGTTTCCTGAGATAGTCTCAGACCCTGAGCCTTCGATCGTGAAATGCAACCCTGTAGAGAAAGGAAGAGCTATTACCCATCTGGTACATTCTACTGTAACCCAGATGCTTAATCTTCAGGACAACGACTCTGTCAAGAAGCTGATGGGGATGTTGAACAATTATGATTTCTACAAGATCAATCTGTGCAGCGATATCTACAAAAATGTGGAGTGTTTGCGGGAATTTACAAAAAGTATTAAATTAGAGGATTAATCAAATATCACAATTATGAAATACGCACTTAACGAGGCTAAGATATATGCTGACATTACCGACGGTATCGCCATCTTGATAAACTCCGAGACGGGAATTTATTACGGAATGAATTCGTTCGCTTCTGACGTTTACAAGAACCTGACGGAAGGTGTCTCTACTGATGACATTCTGGCTGCCGCCAACAACATGCCGGGCGTCCCTGCAAATTTTGCCGACACTCTGAATGAATTCGTCGCAAAATTGGTGGAGAAAGGCATTCTGCTTGAGGCAGGAGAAGGATCTTCAACAGCCAGTCTGGATGCCGCCGCAGCTAAAGAGAGTGACTTCGTTCTGGAATTCAATGAATTCAACGATGCCCAGGAGCTTCTCCTGGCCGACCCTATTCACGAGGTTAAAGAGGAAGAAGGCTGGACTCCCGAGACCTCATCCCTTAATCCTGACAAGGAGGACGTAGCAAGAAGAGAGGCAAAAATAGATCGATAATGCCCAGACTGTCCGTCATCATACCGGTCTATAACTCTGAACAATATCTCAGTGAATGTTTGCTAAGTGTCTGCAGACAGACTCTCTCGGATATAGAAATAATATGTGTGAACGACTGTTCCACAGATGGTTCCCGGAAGATTCTCGAGGACTTTGCCGCCGCTGATTCCAGAGTCAGAATTCTGGACGCACCTGTCAATCAGGGGCCGTCAGCTGCAAGAAATGCCGGCATAGAAGCGGCAGGCGGAGATTACATCGGATTTCTGGACAGCGATGACTGGATTGATGAGGACTTCTTCTCTCTGATGGTGGAGAAGGCCACCGAGAAGGATTCTGATATTCTCATAAGCACCAATGTGGTAAGAGAATTTGGAAGCGGTCCCAAGCCTTATACCTGGCTCTCTTTTCCCGAATCGACTCCCGAAGGAGAATGGATAACCCCGGTTTTCTGCGCAAATTACGCTTTCAGCCTGAGTGCATTGCACTTGTACAATACAAGTTTTTTAAAGAGCAGCGGAGTCAGGTACCCGACCGAGTACAAGATTCACGAAGACGATTTCTTCCACAGGGTAATCAGCTTGAAGACTGACAGGATTTACGTTTTTCACGGCAGCAGATACCACTATCGCTACCTGAGCTCCAGCCTGATTGAATCGAGGACCAACCACAACGCTCACAGCCTCGCCCTGTTCAAGGCTTTGAAGCAATACTACGGAGACCGGATTCTGGAGAAGAGTTTTGAGATGAAGCTCTTTGGCAAGATGCTGTTCTCAAACATTGAAACGCCCGAGTCCTTCGCCGACGTCAAGAATTATCTGATCAGCCTGAGCGATTACTTTGAAAAGTCCGGCGTCTGGCCGTCTGATTTCGACAGATACTGCATCAAGGCAATTCTCGAATCGGAGGACCATCAGGAATGTATGAAACGAATCGGTACTGACCCATGGGTGAAGTATCAGACAATCGAAAGAATAAAAAGAAATATGAGCATTAAAGTATCGGTAATCATCCCGGAATACAACGTCGAAAAGTATGTCGGAAAATGCATTCAGAGCATTTGCGACCAAACTTTTCACGATATCGAAATCATTATTGTGGATGACTGTTCTACGGATGGTTCTCTCAAGATTTCCAAACAGTACGCCACCCAGGACAACCGTATCAAAGTGATTGCCTTGGAGAAGAACCAGGGTGTCTCCGCAGCCAGAAATGCCGGCATTGCCGTTGCCAAGGGAGAGTACATCTATTTCATCGACTCCGATGACTGGATTGACACCAACTACATCGAGGTAATGGTTTCCGAAATTGAAAAACACAAGGTGGACTTACTCGTAAACACATCTTTTGTAAATGAGTACGATGATCCGAACAGGAAAGAATACAGCAATTTTACATTCTTCAATCCTGAAGGAGAGACCTTGCCGGCAGTTACCGTCGCGAATCGGTTTCCGCCAACAGTAGCCATGCGCCTCTTCAGGAAATCCCTGATTACCAAATACAATATCCTGTTCCCTGACGTTCTCAGCGGAGAGGACGTATTCTTCACTTACGCATGCGATCTGGCTGCCGGTAAAGAGTACGTTTTCAAAGGGCCGTACTATCACTACTACCAGAGAACGGGCTCGGCGATGAGAATGTCGTTCCGCGGTTATTACTACATTGAGTGCTTCAAATTGCTCTACGATTTTCTCAACAAATACAATCTTCCGTACGAAGGGCTCAAGATGTTCTACGTAGAGTCACTGATCCTCGACACGGAGGACAAGTTTACTTTTACCCGCAATTATCTGCTGGAAGTAAGAGATTTAGTGTACAAGAACATAGACTTGTACAATGAGCAGGAGCTCTTCCTGATGAAAGTTGTTGAAGAAATTTCCGATTTTGACACTTTCAAATCGAGAATGAATCCTAATATTGCGCTGAGTTTTCTCAGATATAGAATGACAAAGAAGATATGAACGAACTGATATCGATTATTATTCCCGTAAAAAACGGACACAAATACATTCGTGAGGCTGTCGCGGGCATACGCAAGCAAAATATGGATGTGGAAATAATCGTGGTGGACGACGGCTCTGACGACGATACTGCAAACATCGCCGGGGAACTCGGCTGCAAAGTCGTACGTCACGAAGTCAACAAAGGACCCGTAGTTGCCAAGAATTCCGGTCTTAAAGCCGCAACAGGCAGTTTCGTAATGTTCCACGACCACGACGACATCATGCGTGACGGAGCATTACAGACTTTATACAATTCGTTCGACGAGAATACCGACGCTGTAGAGGCAAAAGTGGTGGATTTCTACTCTCCGGAACTTACTGAAGCCGAAAGAAGGCAGTCCGTCATAAAGACCGAGCCATTCTACGGACTGTTCACCGGCGCCATTCTGATCAGAAAATCTGCATTTGACAAGATCGGACTGTTCCCGGAGAATATGAGAGCCGGAGAGATGCTTGACTGGGAGCACAAGATGAAGCAGAACGGATTGACCATCAAGAAGATAGACTTGGTTTCAACTGACCGCAGAATACATACCACCAATTTCGGCAAAACAGACCAGCAGACTGAATACAAGGATTACGCTGCAGTTCTGAGAGCAAGACTAATGAAGAAATAGATGCCTGATTCGAACTTCATAGACTACGTCAAGATATTCTGCTCTTCCGGAAACGGAGGAAAGGGATCTACACACCTGCGCAGGGAGAAATACGTTCCCAAAGGGGGGCCTGACGGAGGTGACGGCGGACGCGGCGGTCATATCATTCTGAAGGGAAACAAGCAGATGTGGACACTGATCCACCTCAAATACAAAAAGCACGTCAAAGCTGAAGCTGGCGGAGACGGCAGCGGAGCTCTTAAAACAGGAGCCAACGGCAAGGATATCATTCTGGAAGTTCCGCTGGGCACGGTAGCCCGTGACGCAGAGACCAATGAAGTAATCTGCGAGGTCATAGAGGACGGCAAGGAGGTAATCCTGTGCCGCGGCGGTCGCGGAGGCCTCGGAAACAACAATTTCAAAAGCGCCACGAACCAGACTCCACGCTATGCTCAACCGGGAGAGCCCGGAGTTGAAGGATGGTATATTCTCGAGCTTAAACTGCTTGCCGACGTAGGACTCGTCGGTTTCCCGAATGCAGGCAAATCCACACTGGTCTCCACCCTTTCGGCTGCAAAACCGAAGATTGCTGATTATGCATTCACCACTTTGGAGCCGAGCCTGGGCATTGTCCGTTACCGCGACGACCGTTCGTTCGTGATTGCAGATATCCCGGGAATCATCGAAGGTGCTCATGAAGGGAAAGGGCTCGGACTCAGGTTCCTCCGTCACATCGAGAGAAACTCGATGCTTCTGTTTATGGTTCCCGCCGACAGCAAGGATATCGCCGGAGAATACAAGATTCTGCTCAAGGAGCTCAAGCTGTACAATCCGGAATTGCTTGACAAAGAGAGAATCCTGGCAATCACAAAATGCGACATGCTCGATACCGAGCTGATTGAGGAGATAAAGCCTCACCTTCCAAAGAAGGTCCCTTACATCTTCATAAGCAGCATCACCGGACAGAATATTCCGGAGCTTAAGGATATGCTCTGGAGCGCGTTGAATT
This sequence comes from Bacteroidales bacterium, assembly GCA_017450655.1. Taxonomy (GTDB): domain Bacteria; phylum Bacteroidota; class Bacteroidia; order Bacteroidales; family UBA932; genus Equibacterium. Next base: position 48,400 of record JAFSTD010000035.1, read on the forward strand.
CTTAGTTCCATTTCATCCATGATTTGCATCATTGACAAATCTACCGACCCCTACCGGAATCTGGCGGCTGAGGAGTACATCTTCGAGAGGTTTGACGAGCCTGTGTTCCGTCTGTGGCAAAATTCTCCGTCAGTTATCATAGGTCAGAATCAAAACGCCCTGGCTGAAATCGACTATGCATACGTCAAAGAGAATAAAATCCCTGTAGTGCGTCGCCTGAGCGGTGGCGGAGCAGTTTTTCACGATCTGGGAAACGTCAACTTCACCTTCATCGCAAAAGTGACGGATGGAAATGATACCGCCGATTTGTTCCGTCAGTTCACCAGACCTATTCTCGAAGCACTTGAGGAGCTCGGGGTGAATGCAAGACTCGAAGGGCGCAATGACCTGACGATAAACGGATTGAAGTTTTCAGGGAATGCCATCTACAAACAGCGCGACAAAGTGATGATGCACGGCACGCTGCTGTTCAATTCATCCATAAGCGACCTTTCCTCCGCGCTTAGATACAGGCCTGAAAAATTCTCCGACAAAGCGGTCAAATCGACGCGAAGCAGAGTCACCAACATCAGCGACCACCTACATATGCCGATGACCGTCAGAGAATTCATCAAGCATCTCGAGGCGTGCGTGGCATCACATGCGGACACCTATGAGTATTCTGCCGGGGATTTAAGGCAAATCGACATTCTGACCAAAACGAAATACCGTACCGACGAGTGGAACTTTGGACATTCTCCAAAATACACCTTCACCAAAGTTGTAAAATATCCTTGCGGTCTCTTTGAAATCTTCATGGAGGTTAGGGGCGGCGTCATCCATTCTCTGGAGATAAAGGGAGACTACTTCTTCACTCTCCCAACTTCCGAATTCTGCAGCAGGATGATTGGATGCAGGCATACGGAGAAAGAAATCGCCGGCAGGATTTCAGAACTACCCACCGGCGAATACTTCAACGGTCTGAATAATCAAGACCTTTTAAATTTGTTTTTCTAGAGGCTATTTATATCGCTTCTCTTTGACTGAAACGAGTTTCTCTTTCAGAATACCTGCACACTCCGTAATCGCATTTTCAAAAGTGTCGGCGTTCTTTTCCACTACTACCTCACTGCCTGGAATCAATACTCGAACCAATACATTCTTGTTGAGCGGTTCGGAAATGAGAGATAAGACAACTTCGCACCTGACAATGTCCTCATAGAAATTGTCAATCTTACCGATTTTTTTGTCGACGAAATCCAGAAGCT
>JAFSTD010000036.1 GCA_017450655.1 Bacteroidales bacterium
CAGATTCAACTCTGTCTATCCTGACTTGCCCGGACCTGCTTCAATCTGCGCATATCCGAACTTTGCAAAGACAATCGCCGATGTCAGAGGCAGTTGCACATTCCATATCACGGTAGTCGGAGGTTGTTTTCCTTCTTCACAGAGTTTTCTGGAGGTTAAGATTGCAGAGTGCGTCAAGGCTGTAAAGGACGGGGCCGACGAAGTGGATATAGTTCTGGCACACAATTCATTCAACGAGGGTCGCTTTCAGGATGCCGCTGAAGAGATTGTCACAATCGGAGAAGCAGTCAGAAAAGAGAATAAGAACGTTGAACTGAAGGTCATTCTTGAAACCGGAGCATTGAAAGATTACGGACAGATTGCAACTGCGTCATTCCTTGCAATGGAGGCCGGCGCAGACTTCATTAAAACCTCAACCGGCAAAACTGAGCCCGCAGCCACCCCGGAGGCCGCTTACGTGATGTGCGAATGTATAAAGGCATTTTATGAAGCGACCGGCAAGAAGATTGGATTCAAGCCAGCCGGAGGCATTGTCACCACTGAAGACGCAGCCATCTATTACGGTATCGTGGAGACAGTTCTTGGCAAAGAATGGCTCACGAAGGATCTGTTCCGGTTCGGCGCCAGCAGAATGGCCAATAATCTTCTTTCGGCTGTAACGGGAGAAACCGTCAAATATTTCTAATTGGAGATAACTGTCACATACCGCCCCACAAGGCGCCTTTCCATTCATATCACTAAGGAGGGCGAGGTACGCGTTTCCGCTCCGTACGGGATTTCCAAACGGAGAATTGCCTCTTTTATCGAAAGTCACGGAGAGTGGATCGAGCGGAACCGGAAGAGAATCCTGACCGCCGCCCGGGGAAGAGAAGAATTCTACGCATCTTTGCCTCAGACCACTCCGGCAGAAAGGAAACAGGCTGCAAAAGAGCTGGATGCCATTGTCAAGCCCATGATAGAGCACTACTCCCCTCTTATGGGGGTATATCCGGAGCGCGTGCGCTACAGAGCCAACAAATCCAAATGGGGAAGCTGCAACATAGCAAAGAGAGAGATAACTTTCAGTACTTACCTGCTTCTTCTCCCTCTCAACTGCATCGAGCACGTAGTGGTCCATGAACTGGCACACCTTCTGGTACCAAATCACGGTAAAGAATTCCATTCTGCAATGGACACCTATTTCCCTGAATGGAAAAAGGCGAGACAGGATACTAAGCGTGTGTCTTCAGGTCAACTGAAACGTGAGGATATGCGAAGTGAAGACCTGCCTTAGGAAGCAGCTCGTAGAACTTCTCATTGTATTCGAAGAATACATCCCAGTAATCGGCAAGATTCACCCAAAGACGTACGGAAAGGTGAATTGAACTATCGCCCAGTTCACTCAGAAACACTTGCGGCTCAGTATCCTTGAGCATTCTCTTTTCATCTTTGAGAATCTCGAGAATTGCCTTCTTGGCATCATCGAAGGAGTCTCCGTAGGTGAGGGAAAGATTCCAGTCCACACGGCGGTGACCCGTTGACGAGAAATTGTTTATGCTGCTGTTTGACAGAGTACCGTTAGGTATGATAATCTCTTTGTTATCGACCGTCACTATACTTGTAGTGGTAATCGCTATCTTCTTTACAGTACCGGAAAAACCCATCGCGTCGATAAAGTCTCCGACTTTGAATGGCTTGAAAGCAAGCAACATAACACCACCTGCAAAATTCTGCAGGGCCCCGCTCAATGCCATACCGATAGCCAGACCTCCGGAAGCAAGAAGAGCCGCGAAAGAGGTGGTATTTATGCCGAGCACTCCTATTATTATGACGACGAGCAGAACAATCAGACTCACTCTTGTAAGGCTGACCAAAAATCCCGCAAGAGAAGCATCTGTCTGCCGCTTTGCAAAGATTCTCTTCATCAGACTGATCACCCACTTGATAACCAATCCGCCAATTATGTAAATGGCCAGAGCGGCCAGTACTTTCAAACCGAAATCGAGAAAATTGCTCCACAGGTATTGCATCACTTCCGAGGCTGGCTTGTCCTTAAGCTCCATGAAAGTATTTGCGATATTGCTTACCACCGGGATTGAATCGTTGGCGAGTTCCACTTGCTTGGCATCGACAACTTCTTGAATTTCCGTAACTTGTACTTGAAGAAAATTAAACATAATCTATTTTACTCTCATTAAAGGTTCATCGTAAAGAAGGTACTTCTTCCCTTTTCTTATCCATTTCTGCTCCTCTGTCTTGATATAATCGTACACAATGTCCCAGCCCATCGTTCCGTTAAAGTAATTCATCACTGCGTCGTCTCCGACCAGTTCTTCTATTCGGTCATTGAAGCTGAATTCACTGTAACTGTCTTTCATCCATCGAATAAGACGTACAGAGTGTAGATAAGAATTATACTGCTCCGAAGGATTCACAATCAGCTGATAGCCGAAGCACTTCTGATCCTTGTAGAGGCCGCTGGAAGGGATGAATGAGGTTTTGCGCATATAGGCGCCCTTATTGTAAACGGCTTCATTGCCGGCAATTTTCTCCATAAACGGAGCGCCGAAGAATTCGTAAGGGCGCGTCGTCCCTTCTCCATGACTTACGTTGGTGCCGTTGAGCATGTAGAGGCCTGCATGGAAGAATGAAGAGAATAAAGAGGCAAAATCGTCGTAGGGAGGAATGCTGCTTGGCATCAAGTCCCTGCCCGCCATCGTGGCGTTCGCCGAGATGATGTGAAGCGGAAACTTCGAATTCAATTCGGTGTAATAGAGATTCGCTATCTCACCCAGAGTCAGGCCGTGCTTATGTGGCAGATCATCTCTGTGTACCCCTTCGACTTGCCTTCCGCTAGGGTTGTAATGATCGAGAATGTAAACGGAGAGGGTGCTGTCAGCCTCGGTCAGTTGCACGAAAAGATTCTTCAGGATAACGAGGAAAGGGTCAAATCTGTCTCCGGTATTCTGATGCTCAATTATGAGCGCATTCAGATTGAGCTCTTTTAAAATACTTAGATCAAGCTGCTCAGGTTCAAGCACGTCAGTCAGATTCCATTTTTCCGCCACAAGCTCCCACAGGTATGACTCGACAACGGGATACCAGGCGGAAGGAGATCTCATGACGGCGATTCTCCCTCTCTGCAGGCTGTTGTCAAGCTGGTCAAACAGCGTTGTGGTTCTGAATGAAAACATAATCTACTGCAGAATCTCTTTTGCTACGGATATGATCTCTTCGGCAAGGGCTGTAGCCACCTTCTCGGAAGGAGCTTCGGCATAGATGCGAATGATAGGTTCGGTGTTGGACTTACGTACAATAACCCACTTTCTCTCAGCCTCAAAGTCAACTCTCACGCCGTCGCTCGTATTGACCTGTTCGTTTGCATATTTATTCTCTATAGCTTTGAAAATGCGTTTTGCGGCAGCATCGTCAGGGAAAGAGATTTTATTCTTCGATACGAAATAATCCGGATAGGTTTTGCGCAGTTCGGTAGCCGTCAGTTTTTTGTGAGCCATATTGCTCAGGAACAGAGCGACTCCGACAATGGCGTCACGACCATAGTGAAGCTCAGGGAAGATAACGCCTCCATTGCCTTCTCCGCCGATAACAGCCTTGACTTCCCTCATCTTGGCAATCACGTTGGCCTCTCCCACTTTGGAAACGTAAGACTTTCCGCCGTATTTCTCGGTAACGTCCCGCAGCGCTCTGGTAGAAGAGATGTTGGTAGCCGTATTGCCCGGTTTGTGGCTTAGGACGTAATCGGATACGGAAACCATCGTATATTCCTCTCCGAACGGTTTGCCGTCTTCACAGATGAAAGCGAGACGGTCCACGTCAGGATCCACAGAAATACCCAAATCTGCTTTATTCTTTATAACCGTGCTGCTCAGATCTACAAGATTTGACGGAAGCGGCTCCGGATTGTGAGCAAAGTGACCGTCTGGGGTCCCGTTTATGGTAATGCATTCCACGCCGAGCTTATCCAGCAATCGCGGAACAATGATTCCGCCGACAGAATTAATCGGGTCCAGAACAACTTTGAAACGGGCTTTCTTAATGGCAGGCACGTCCACCAGTTTGTTCTCAAGTACGGCCTCTATATGTTTGTCAGTATAGTCCCTGTATTCTATCTTGCCTAATTCCAGAACTTCTTTGAAATTGTAGTTTCCGGACTCTGCCAGGGATACCAGTTCCTTACCCTCTTCATCTGAAAGGAAATCACCGGTATTGTTGAGCAGTTTCAGAGCGTTCCACTGAATCGGGTTGTGCGAAGCGGTGATAATCACTCCTCCGTCAGCTTTCTCAAAAATAACCGCCATTTCTGTAGTAGGAGTACTTGCAAGGCCGATGTTTACCACGTTCACTCCGCACGACAAGAGCGTGCCGCAGACAATCTGGTCAACCATAGGACCTGATATGCGGGCATCGTGACCCACCACTACCTTAAGAGCCCCTTCCGGCTTGAATTTCCTCAATACTACTGAATATGCTGAAATGAAATTGACAATGTCTATCGGGGTGAGAGAATCTGACACCGAGCCCCCGATTGTGCCTCTGATGCCGGAAACTGATTTGATTAAAGTCATATCGGAAAGTATATTTGCCACTACAAATATACTAAATATGAGAGATTTGTTTGTGCAAAAATAAAATTGTACTATATTTGCACCCCGCAAAGAATATAACTAAAAACTACTATACGAAATGAAAAAAGGAATACATCCCGAAAGTTACCGTCTTGTTGCTTTCAAGGATATGTCAAATGACCACATTTTCCTGACACGTTCATGCGCCAACACCAAAGAGACTATCGAAGTTGACGGTGTTGAGTACCCTGTAGTTAAGGTCGAGATTTCAAACACTTCTCACCCATTCTTCACAGGTAAGATGAAACTTGTCGACACAGCAGGTCGTGTTGATAAATTCTACAGCAGATACGGTAAGAAAGACCAGAACAAATAATTTGTTCTACCAGATAATACAAAAGCCGGTCCGACAGACGTCGAACCGGCTTTTTCTTTAAGCAAACGTCACGCTATCCTTCGTAACGGACATAAACGTCTCTCACTGAAACGTCTTTGCGCTTAGCCTCGAGTGCATCGAATATCAGGTCAATGTATCCGTCCGCCTTCTGGGCATCGGTTACCTGAGTGCCGTTAAGGAGCAAAGTGACTTTGCCGTCCTGCTTAACAGCGTGGAAGCTGTTCCACTTGGCGCCGGTACCGTCGAACTTCAGGTCCGCATAGATATCGTAGCTGCCGGCATTTCTGTCAAGGGCTTTGGTCTTGACGAATTCTTCCAGCAGGACATAGCCGAGAGTGTCTTTAGGGAGATCCTCAAGATGCTTGTTGATGGAAGTGACTTCGTATCCAGGATCGGTACCTGTTATAACTACGGCCGCTTTCTTGAGAAGATCCACTACAACGGGGCTGTTATACTCAATGTGAGCAGTTCCTATTCTCCTGATTACCTGAGCAGCGTTTTGCTTAACGTCAGGATCGTCAAGGTAATTGCCTGCAAAAGGAATTGCCAGGAAGCAGTCAGTCCTTGCGATGTTGTCAAGCACGTTCTTCTTTTGAGCGGCGGTTTTTGCCAACGGCATTATCTCTCTGAACATGAGCAATTTCTGAGCGCCAGGGTCTTTAGTCGCACGAACGGCGTTTACGTAAGCGGTGAAAGCCTGCTGCTGCAAAGCGTCATCCTGTGCAGTTTCACAGATACCGAACACTTCGTCTATCGTTGCAGTAGAAATAATCATAGGCCAGTACAGCGCTTCCTTGTCTTTGCCTACAAAATCTTTTCTTGCAAGCAGAGCGGAATGTATCTGCTCATTGTCAAATGAGTCGAACGATGCGACAACGGCCTTTTGAACCAAAGGCAATTTGTCCTGAGGACAAATCTCCAGCAAACCGTAGAGATACTGTGTATCGGATTTTTTGACGACATTCTCAAGTGCCTTGAAAGCAGCATCCTGAAGAACGGGATTCTTGCTGTCAATGCATTGTTTCACGAGACCCAGATAGTTGCTGTCTTTTCTCTGTGCAATGAGCTCGAGAATCTTTGACTTAGAATAGTCGTTTGCCTTTCCGAAGAATTTGACGGCGCTGTCTGTGACTTTTCCAGGGAATGACTTAAGGCAAGTCAAGGCCAGATCCACATAGTCCGGATTGGAAGAAGTAAACAGATTAGCCAGAGTTTTCACGTCGGAAGGTCTGCCCAGCTTGACGAGAGCCATCGCAGCTTCGGTGCATACCGGCAGGCTTCTGCGGGTAGACACATAATGCTTGACAGTCTCTGCATTGTCCCCGATGCCGCTTTCGCCGAGCCAATAGAGCAGATCCACTATTGCTTCGTCGTCCTTCATACCTCTGAGGGCCTTGAGAACGACTGCTGAAGCTTCTTTGGTCTTAGGTGTATTGTCCAGCATGAAGAAGCGACCCTGACGGGTGACAGTCTTGTCTTTAAGGACAGCAGCCAGGTCTTTAAGGGTTGGAGGAACCATAGGAACGTCAAAATCGGAGTCTCCCGGGAATGAAGCGTTCTTCTGACCGAAGTTCTCTCCCATAACCATCAGTTCCCTTACCATAAACTCTTTATACTGCCCTTCCGGTGCGCTTGAGGCCTCTTTATGCAGAATGTCTTTGAAAGCCTCCCGCAGTTTCGGATCAGAGGCAGGATCGGTGACTTTGGCTATCATCGCGGTAATAGCGTATTCAGCTCCGACCTGTCCCTCTTCTTTATTCTTTACAATGGACAGTAACTCAGTCAATCCCTCTTCCCCCGTAGCCATCAACTCAGTAACGATGGCATTGTACGTTTCGGCATTCTGAGCCGCAAGTTGAGCCAAAGTCTCTTTAGTTACGATTGTCTGGGAATAGGCAGGATTGGAAATGGTAACGAGCAATGCGCCTGCCAGTTGCAATACTTGAATTTTTACACTCTTCATAACGCACCCTCCTATAGTTTCCACGGACCGCGCATTGGCTGATAAATCAGTCTGTTCGCAGCATCGTCGTTAATGAATTCCATTGTGTCGGAATCGAAATGCAAGGTTCTGTTCAGCTGGAGAGCGACTGCGCCCATATTAACCAGAGAACAGCTTCTGTGACCGTTTACTTCGTTCAGCGCGAATTTCTTGCGAGAACGGATGCAGGATTCAAAATCAACCTCCTGTGGGACAGGATCAGGGAATTCTGCAAGTTTCTTTTGCCAGTCAGGAATATCGCAGACAAAGTTGTTGTATACGTTTCCGTTAGGACCGCTGATGTAAGGAGTGTTAGGATCTCCGTAATCAGCTCCCCACAAAACGATCTTGCAACCGTCTGCATAGGTGTACTTAATCTCTCTCCTAGTACCTACTGCATCATAGTGTTGCAGTGGA
>JAFSTD010000037.1 GCA_017450655.1 Bacteroidales bacterium
GCTTCTGGTCTGCATCGAACTTTACTGATTGAACTTTGATTTCCATATCTCTTATTTTTTTGCCCTTGGATGGGCGGTTAAATATGTCTTCTTGAGCTGCTCGAACGAGTTGTGCGTATAAACCTGCGTGGCTGCAAGAGAACTGTGCCCCAATATCTCCTTGATGCTGTTCAGGTCGGCGCCGTTGTTCAACAGATGGGTGGCCAGAGAATGCCTCAGCAAGTGAGGAGATTTTTTGCCTGTAAACCCTTCGATCCCGCTCAGTTCTTCCTTCACAACCTGATTCACATATCCGAGATAAAGCTGCCGTCCTTTATCAGTGAAGAAAAACCACTCCGGAGGGCCTCCAAACTCGTCCTGCGCTCTTTTCAAATATAACAAAATATATTCACAAATCAAAGAGGGAACAGGTATTTCTCTCTCCTTATCTCCTTTTCCGACAATCCTGAAAGTACGGCGTGATCTGTCAAAATTCTGCACTTTGAGATTGCACAGCTCGCTGCGTCTCATCCCTGTAGAATAGAGAATCATGATGATCATTCTCCGGCGAAGATGTTCAAACGGTTCCTCACCCTCGAAATCTTCTTTTCTCAGGTCGAAATAATTGGTCATGGACTTCTCCGTATAGAATTCGGGAAGCTTGTGATCCTGCTTGGGACGATAGACCTTCCTGACCGGATTCGATTCCAGGTAATTGTTCTTCAGAAGATAGTTACAGTAGCTGCTCAGCGCTGAAAGTTTCAGATTCATCGTGCGGGCTCCAGTCCCATTCTCAATGGAGGCCGCGGTGTAGTTACGGATCAGGTTCGGCTTGAGGGCATCCAGCAGATCCTCATTTGAGAGGGTTCCGCTTTTCTCCGGGAAAACGAAGGCATAGAAATCCTCTATTGCATCCGCATAAAGGGCGACCGTCCTTTCACTGTAGCGCTTCTGATTCCGTATAAAATCTAAAAAACTTTCAACCATACTATTACAAATTTAATTAATTGCTTGCACAATCAAAAAACTTCCTTACCTTTGTCGTCCACAAGAAAAGGAGGTGTAACAATAAATGATCATAGTTCCTGTAAAAGAAGGCGAGAACATCGAGAAAGCTCTGAAGAAATTCAAACGCAAATTCGAAAAGACCGGAATCGTACGCGAACTCCGTACTCGTAAGACTTTTGAGAAACCTTCTGTAAAGAAGAGAGACCAATTGAAGAAAGCTATCTATGTTCAACAGTTGCAACTCCGCGACGAATAATTTGGATTAACAGATAAAAAAAAGAGTGGCTCTTTATGAACCACTCTTTTTTTATCGGATAATACCGAATGCTACTCAAATCTGCTGAGAAGCATTTCGGTCATTTTAATCGTACTGTAGGCGATTCTTGTTCCAGGGCCAAAGATAGCCGCAGCGCCAGCCTTGTAGAGGAAGTCGTAATCCTGTGCAGGGATAACGCCACCCACAACAACAATGATGTCCTCACGGCCATACTTCTTAAGTTCGGCGATAACCTGAGGAACCAATGTCTTGTGACCTGCAGCAAGAGATGAGATGCCGATGATGTGGACGTCGTTCTCAACTGCTTGTTTAACAGCCTCTTCAGGAGTCTGGAACAAAGGTCCCATATCTACGTCATAACCGCAATCGGCGTATCCTGTAGCAACAACCTTAGCTCCGCGGTCGTGGCCGTCCTGTCCGAGTTTTGCAATCATGATACGTGGTTGACGACCCTCTTTCTTTGCAAATTCTGCAACGAGAGCTTTGGCTTTTTCAAACTCAGAATCGTTCTTAACTTCTGAAGAATAAACACCTGTATTCATACGGATAACTGCTTTATAACGTCCTACTACTTTTTCGCATGCATCTGAGATTTCACCCAGGGTTGCGCGAACTTTGGCAGCTTCCACTGCAAGTTCCAGCAAGTTGCCTGACTTAGTCTCAACTGCTTTGGTGATTGCTGCAAGTGCCTGTTGAACTGCGGCCTCGTTTCTGTTGGCGCGAAGCTCTTTAAGACGTGCAACCTGACTCTCGCGCACTTTCGTATTGTCGACATCCAGAATCTCGATTGGGTCCTCGTGGTCAAGACGATACTCGTTGATACCGATAATCTTCTCGATACCGCTGTCGATACGAGCCTGCTTACGGGCAGCAGCCTCTTCGATACGAAGTTTAGGGATACCTGTCTCGATAGCCTTTGCCATACCGCCAAGCTCTTCAACCTCCTGAATATGCTTCCATGCAGAATGAGCCAGCTCGTTTGTCAGGCTTTCAACATAGTAGCTGCCTGCCCATGGGTCGATTGAACGGCATACGTTGGTTTCTTCCTGAATGTAGATCTGAGTGTTACGTGCAATACGCGCACTGAAGTCTGTAGGAAGGGCGATAGCCTCGTCGAGAGCATTGGTGTGAAGTGACTGAGTGTGGCCGAGGGCTGCACCCATCGCCTCGATACATGTACGGGCGACGTTGTTGAAAGGATCCTGCTCTGTAAGTGACCAGCCAGATGTCTGGCTGTGAGTACGGAGAGACAGTGACTTAGGATTCTCCGGATGGAACTGGTTAACCAGTTTAGCCCAGATCATACGTGCGGCACGCATCTTTGCAATCTCCATGAAGTGGTTCATACCGATAGCCCAGAAGAATGAGAGACGCGGAGCGAATGCATCAACCTTGATACCGGCCTTTATACCGGTACGGAGATACTCCAGACCGTCAGCCAGAGTGTACGCCATCTCAATATCGTTGGTTGCACCTGCTTCCTGCATGTGGTAACCTGAGATTGAAATGGAAGTGAACTTAGGCATATACTTAGAGGTATAGGCGAAGATGTCGCCGATGATTCTCATACTGAACTCAGGCGGATAGATGTAAGTGTTACGTACCATGAACTCTTTGAGAATATCGTTCTGGATCGTACCTGCCATCTCTTCCAGTTTAGCTCCCTGCTCAAGGCCTGCAACGATGTAGAATGCCATGATTGGAAGAACGGCACCGTTCATTGTCATGGAAACTGACATCTTGTTGAGAGGAATCTGGTCAAAAAGAACCTTCATATCCTCTACGGAGCAGATTGATACGCCTGCTTTACCCACGTCACCCACTACTCTAGGGTGGTCTGCATCATATCCGCGGTGTGTTGCAAGGTCAAATGCAACAGACAGACCTTTCTGGCCTGACGCTAGGTTACGACGGTAAAAGGCGTTTGATTCTTCAGCTGTAGAGAAGCCTGCATACTGACGGATTGTCCAAGGCTTCATCACGTACATTGTAGAATAAGGACCGCGAAGGAAAGGAGCCACACCCGCTGCATAGTTAAGGTGTTCCATACCTTCAAGGTCGGCAGCTGTATAAAGAGGTTTTACTGCTATCTTTTCAGGAGTCATCCACAACTCGCCTGAATTGGCGGAAGCTGCGCAAGATGCTTTGGAAGCAGTACCTTTAAAATCTATATCTTGAAATTTTGGTCTCATATCGCAATCATATTAAAGTTCTGCAATACCCATTCTCTTCTGATAGTCTTTAAGAGTATCGAGAACGTTGCATTTTACGTGAATGTAATCGTTAATGCCTTGTGCTTCCAGATCAGGACGGCAGGCAGGGTCGCCGGCAACTACAACTACCGCTTTCTTACCGATAGCCGCAGCAATCTGAGGTACTGCATCTGCGTACTCGTCATCAGATGAGCAGGCAACCACGATGTCAGCCTTAGCGTCCAAAGCGGCTTTAACACCCTCCTCTATTGTTGAGAAGCGGTTGTTGTCCACAACTTTGAAACCGGCTACTGCGAAGAAGTTGCAGCTGAACTGAGCGCGGGCGCGGCACATTGCCAGATTACCGAAAGTGAGCATGAATACCAATGGCTGTTTGCCGCTTCTGTCAGTTGCAAGGCGAAGAGCCTCGAAAGCCTGACTGCCACGATAAGGCACCAGCGGTTCAGCCTCAGGCTCTTTACCGCAAGAAGAGCAGCAAGCAGAGCTCTTTCTTGTAACAACCTCTTTGGTAATCTCATCGGATGCCTTCTCGAGGAAGTTAGGGAATTGGTTTGAACCGAGAATCGTTTCACGACGGGTTGCGATATTTTTATCTCTCTTCTCAGAGACCTCTTTTATTGCTGACTGAACATCACCGGCTTTGAAGGCAGCGACGTAACCGCCTTTGTCTTCAACACCCTTGAAAATAGTCCAGGCAGCATTCATTATGGACTGAGTCAGATTCTCTACATAATATGAACCGGCTGCAGGATCGACAATCTTGTCGAAGTGAGCCTCTTCCTTAAGAATCGACTGAACGTTACGTGCGATACGGTTTGAGAATTCGCTCGGTTTTCTGAAAGCGTGGTCAAACGGAAGAACCTCGATACTGTCAACGCCTGCGATGGCGGCCGACATTGTCTCGGTAGTACCGCGCAACATATTCACGTATGCATCATAAACCGTCTGATTCCAGGCGCTTGTTACGGCGTGAATCTTAATCTTCTCAGCGCAGGTGGTATCGACACCGTATGCCTTTGCGACGTTAGCCCAAAGAACTCTAGCGGCGCGGAATTTGGCAATCTCCATAAAGTAGGTGGCTCCGATGGAGAATGTAAATTTCATTTTGCAAGACACCTGATTTGCGGTAAGTCCTCTCTGTGTGAGTTCATTCATATACTCGCTTCCCACTGCAAGCGCATAACCCAACTCCTGAGAGATGCTTGCGCCGGCATTGTTGAAATCGTAAGCCTGAACGTTAACCACTCTTACGTGAGGATAATCGGCTACGGACTTAACTAATTCTGCCAACTTATCGAGTGAATCGTTGCAGAAATGACCTTTCACTGTCAATGCGTGAAGAGGGCTGTAATCAAACGAAGCGCGGAGACTGTCCTTTGCGACACCTTTCGCTTCGGCAACTTTCAGGAAGCTTCCTACGAGAGAGCCGCTCTTTCCGGGGCAGCAGCCAAGGAAATTGACCTCAACGGCTTCCAGACAGATGTCTTTGAGGAGAACTGACATCTGCTCGTCTGAGAGAGTCTCTTTTGGCTTGAGAATGAAGCCTACTGAGTTGACACCCTTCATCAGACCGTCAAGGGCCTGTTTGTTAGCCTCTTCAGGAGTAAGGTCACAAAGAGAATAATTCTGGCGGACCCACCAGTTGTTATTGTTTTTAGTGCCTCTCACGTATGGGAATTCTCCCGGGAGAGAGTCTTTGAACTTGATACCCTCAAGGTTGTCAGCACGATAGTAAGGTCGTACATTGAACCCTTCCTGGGTGCGCCAAACGAGTTTTTTCTCATAGTCGGCGCCTTTCAAGTCAACGTTAATCACCTCTTCCCACTTCTCGGTACTGACCGGCGGAAATTCGGTAAACAGTTTTTCTGACATACAATTATTACTATTTTATTTGTGTTTGTTATTTGTCTTGAAATATCCCGCTAAGGTACTCAAAATATTTAGATAAAATGTAATTTTACTATATTTGCATTATATGAAAAAGACAATTTCGAAGTTATTCGCAACGATACTGATTGTTCTCGCAGGATTGTGCGCTTCACTTGATTCTTACGGACAGTCAAAAGAGTATATCGACGCCCTGAATTTATACTACAAAGGTCAGATTCAGGAGGCATATTCTATGTTCCAGAAAGTAATAGAGAAGGAGCCGGAGAATGACGCCGCATATTTCTACTCTGCAATGCTCGTCAAGAATCCGGAGAGAGTCCAGTCTTTCCTCAAAAAAGCGGTGGAGCTCGACCCGAACAACTTCTGGTACCAGTATTATCTGGTTATATCCTACGGTTCTTCCCAGGATTTCGACATGGCTGCAATGCAGATGGAGAAGCTCATCGAGCAGAATCCAAAGCGCGTGTCACTGTACTACGATGCGATAAACATCTATCTCAATAAGAATGACGCTGCAAATGCGCTGAAAACGCTCGATATCATCGAGAGCAAAACGGGAAAGAACGAGACTCTGGCAATGACCAAGGTGAGACTGATGCACAATCTCGGTCAGGTCAATGAGGCTTACGAGTATCTGGAGGAATTCTATAAAGAATATCAAAGTCCCGGAATCGCCTGCGTGCTTGGCGATTTTTACGCTTCCAAATATCAGGGACAGCGTGCTCTGGAGTACTACGACCAGGCCATTGCAATGGATGACAGCTTCACCGAGGCCTATCTCTCAAAAGCTATGGTTCACAGAGCGTTAGGACAATACGACCTGTTCTTTGAGAATATAAAGCCGTTTTCACAAGACCTGGAAATACCTGCGGAGGCAAAACTGGAGGTGCTGGATGACGTCCTCTCCAACGGAATGTTCGTGCAGACGTTTATGCCTCAAGTGGACACAATCGTAATGGATATTTACGAATGCGCTCCTACCGATACGGTTATCTGTCCTGCAGTTGCCGGTTACTATTACCAGACCGGAAGAGTTGACGAAGCTTTGGATGTATATCGCAGATGCATGGATGCCCATCCGGACAATGCCGAGTTGGCAATGACGTATACCCTCATTCTCTATTATGCCGAAGACTGGATGGAGGTCATCAACAACGCCACGATAGCTCTTCACAAATTCCCGGGCAGCGTGGAATTACTGCAGATGAGGGGAATCGCATTCTGGAATATCGAAGAATACCAGAGCTCGATAGAGGATTACAATGCCATAATAGCCCTTAATCCCAAGGACAGTGCCAATGTCCTTACGGCCTACAGCGCACTCGGCGATCTGTATTACACTACAGGCAATACCAAGAAGAGCTACGACTGCTACAAGAAGGCCCTGAAGATCAACCCTGAATACGCTCCGGTGCTGAACAACTATGCCTACTATATCAGCGAGGGATATCCCGCACCGGTCAAAAAGGCTAACAAGGAGTTGAAAGAGGCCCTGAGAATGAGTCGCATTACCATAGAACAAGAGCCCGACAATCCTACATACCTGGACACCTATGCATGGCTGCTTCACCTTACCGGACAGGACATAGAGGCGAAAGCTCTTTTCAAACACGCAATGATTTACGGCGGCAAAGAGAGCGCCGAAGTACTCAATCACTATGCGGAAGTGCTCGACGCACTAGGAGAGCACGATTTGGCTAAAGTGCAACGTACAATGGCGAAAAACCTCGGCTTTGACGAACAATAATTTGATGAGAAGAATCCTTCTTATAATCATCTGTCTTTTGGCCTTCAGCCCTGAGGGTTTTTCTCAGGATGTCTCCGCTCAGACTCAGCAGAAACGCAAGCTTGAAGAGGAGATTGAGTATATCGACAATCAGCTGAAGACGATTATATCCCAGCAGAAAGCCAGCATGCAGCAGATGACTCTGCTTCAGAAGAAGATTACGAACCGCAAATCGCTGGTCAATCAGGCAGACAGGGAAATTCGCCAAATCAACGATAAAATCACTCAGAAGAATCGTGAGATCAGGGAGATTCAAAAGGAGTTGGACACACTCCAGACATATTACTCCAACCTGGTCTACAATACGTACAAGAATCGGGACAACCGTGTATGGTTTATGTATCTGCTCTCCAGCCAGGGCATCGGACAGGGATACAGACGCTATTCTTACATAAAGAATCTTTCGGAGAACGTAAGCCGGCAGGCGGATGTGATTCGCGAGACGAGAGCTCAGCTCGAGCAGGAGAAAGAGAAACTGTCTGAAATGGCCAAAGAGCTTCAGTCCGTGAAGAAAGAGCGGGAAACGGAGTACAATTCTCTGGTCTCTGAAGAGAAAAAATCCCAGAGCGTGCTGAACTCTCTCAACAAAAACAAGACAAAATACACGAACGAACTTAATCAGAAGAAGAAAGAGGTAGAGAGGCTCAACAGGGAGATAGAGAGCATTCTGTCCAAGGAAGTTAAATCCCAGAAGGCGGAAGACATTGACTACAATCTCGCCGGGCAGTTTGAGGAGAATCGGGGCAAGTTGCCTTGGCCGGTTCAGGGAGTCATCACCGAGCAGTTCGGCGACCACTATCATCCCGTGTACAAAAACATCAAACTCCCGACAAACAATGGCGTGAGCATCACTACGACCAAGAATGCAGAGGTTAAATGCGTCTTCGACGGTGTGGTCAAACAGGTTTTGCTGATGCCGGGCTACAACCAGTGCATTCTCGTTCAGCATGGCACCTACTTCACGTTCTACTGCAAGCTGAAACAAGTTTCGGTGAAAGCGGGACAGAACGTCAAGGCAGGTCAGAAACTCGGAGTCCTCGACGTCGTGGAGAATGCTTCGGTACTCCATTTCCAAATCTGGAAAGGAACCGAGAAACAGAATCCGGAGAAGTGGCTCAGATAGCCTCTACAGTATCTCCTTAAGGTATTTTCCGGTATAGGATTTTTCGTTGCGGCTCACCTCCTCGGGGGTGCCGGTCGCCACTATGTAACCTCCGCCTTCTCCCCCTTCAGGTCCCAAGTCAATCAGATAATCCACGCTCTTGAGGACATCCAGATTGTGCTCTATGATAACTACCGTATTGCCTTGATCGACCAGTTTCTGCAACACACCGAGCAGGACTTTCACATCTTCGAAATGAAGTCCCGTCGTAGGTTCGTCGAGAATGTAGAGGGTGTTTCCCGTCTCTCTTTTGGCGAGTTCAGCCGCAAGTTTGATACGCTGGCTCTCGCCACCGCTGAGGGTGGATGAAGGCTGTCCCAGCTTGACGTAGCCCAGACCGACGTCTACGAGTGTTTTGAGCCGCGGATAGATATATGGATTCGACTGGAAAAATTCCGCTGCAGCTGAAATGGTCATGTCAAGTACATCGCTGATACTCTTTCCTTTATAGTGGACTGCCAGAGTATCAGGCTTATATCTCTTTCCGCCACACTCCTTACAGGTCACGTATGCCGACGGCAGAAAATTCATCTCTATCTCCTGAATGCCGGCGCCCTTGCAGGACTCGCAGCGACCGCCTTTCACATTGAAAGAGAAGGTACCTGCCTTGAAGCCACGAATCTTCGCATCCGGAGTTTCAGCGAACAGATCCCTTATCTGTGAGAAGACGTTGGTATATGTAGCAGGATTGCTGCGGCTTGTCTTTCCAATCGGGGACTGGTCAACCTCAATCACCTTGTCAAGATTGCTCAATCCTTCTATGGAATCGTATGGCAGAATTCTGTATTTCGAACGGTAGAATCTGTTGCTGAGAATCGGCATCAGAGTCTCGTTGATAAGGGAAGACTTACCGCTACCGCTCACTCCGCTTACGCCCACGAACAATCCGAGAGGCAACTCGAGATCGATATGTTTCAGGTTGTTTCCGTGAGCTCCCTTCAAGACGATTTTTTTGCCGTTGCCAGCCCTTCTTGTGGCAGGCACCTCTATTTTCTTGAGCCCAAGAAGATAGTCGGCAGTATCGGAATCGATTCTCTTCCGGGATTCCAGAAGTTTCTTCGGAGTGCCGTTATACAGCAGCTTGCCGCCATTCTCACCGGCTCCCGGTCCCAGATCCACCAGCCAGTCCGCCGAGCGCATCATCTCCTCATCGTGTTCAACTACTATTACGGAGTTGCCCTCGTCGCGCAAACTGCGGAGAGAGTGTATCAATTTCCGGTTGTCTCTCTGGTGGAGACCGATGCTCGGCTCGTCAAGAATGTAGATTACATTCACCAGTTTACTTCCTATCTGGGTGGCCAGACGGATTCTCTGGCTCTCTCCTCCGCTCAGAGAAGCGGTTTCCCTGTTGAGAGAGAGATAATTCAATCCCACGTCTTTCAGAAAGCCTACTCTGTCCCTGAGTTCTTTGAGAATATCCGAAGCGATTCTGTTCTGCTTCTCCGATAAGGTATCCGGAAGGCTGACAATCCAATCGTACAGCCTGTCAATATCCATCGAAGCGACTTCGGCTATGTTCAGACCTCCGATTTTGAAATGGAGAGCCTCTTCTTTGAGCCTGGTGCCGTTACAAACAGGACACACGACTTTATCCAGGAACAAATCTTTCTTGGCCAGAATTTCGTCGCTGTCATTGTCGGAGAGTTCCGCCTTCGCCAACACTCCCGGGAAGTTGACCATCTGGCTGTCAGCCCCCGTCCCCACTCTGAAAAGTTCGTCCGAACCATAGAGGATTGTGGTTTTGGCCCTGTCAGGAATACTCTTGAAAGGGTCGTGAAGCGAGAACTCATATTTCCTGGCAATCGCCTCGAGAATATCGAAGGTGGAATTCTTTTTCAGCGTACCGAACAAAGCGATAGCCCCTTTGGCAATGGAAAGGTTCTCGTCGGGGATTATCTTGCCCATATCTACGCTCGCGATTCTTCCAAGACCGCTGCAATGAGGACATGCCCCTTGCGGAGAATTGAAAGAGAATGTGTGCGGCGCAGGTGTCGCAAAAGAGATACCGGTGTCGGCGCATATGAAGTTTTTGCTCAGGAAACGGACATCTCCACCCTCGGCTGGCAGCAGCGCTACCGAACCTTTTCCCTGATTCAGAGCCGTTACAACAGACGACCGTATTCTCTTTCTGTCTTCCTCACTCGGAACCAGCTTATCCACCACAAGTTCGATGAAATGGACCTTGTAGCGGTCCAGCGGCTTTATTGTATTGAGGTCGCAGATGGTTCCGTCAACCCTGATCTGGGTATAACCTCTCTTGAGCATCAGTTCGAACAATTCTTTATAGTGACCTTTTCTACCCCTGACTATAGGCGAGAGCAAGTACAGCCTTTGCCCTTCGTATTCTTTGACAATCAGGTCCACTATCATGTCATCCGAATACTTCACCATCTCCTTCCCCGTTGCCGGCGAATAAGCGTTTGCCGCTCTGGAATAGAGAAGTCGCAGGAAATCATATACCTCGGTGATGGTACCGACGGTAGAGCGCGGATTTCGGGTCGTAGTCTTCTGCTCAATGGCGATTATCGGGCTCAGCCCCTTTATCTCATCTACGTCCGGGCGCTCAAGCATACCCATGAACTGTTTTGCGTATGCAGAAAGGGTATCCACGTAACGACGCTGGCCTTCAGCATAGATGGTATCAAATGCAAGAGAAGACTTGCCGCTGCCGGAGAGGCCCGTTATAACGACAAGTTTCCCTCTCGGGATGGAAAGGGAAATATTCTTAAGATTGTGCTCCCTGGCACCTGTAATCTCTATACTGTCCATTTGTCAAGAAATGGATTGAAACGTTTTTCATCGGCTATCGTAGTCGGATAACCGTGTCCCGGATAGACTGTCACGTCGTCAGGGAGAACAAACAGTTTGCTGCGGATACTGCCCAACAACTGGTCCAGATCACCCATATACAAATCTGTACGGCCTATGATCCCTTGAAAAAGGGTGTCTCCTGCAAACAAGACTCTGTCTTTCTCATCATAATAGCAGACTCCTCCGTGAGAATGGCCCGGAGTTTCCAGAACCTTGAGATTCACGTCTCCGAATGAAATGACGTCTCCCTCCACAATCTCGTTCATGACAGGCATTTCGCACCGGAACGGAAATCCTACATAACTGCCCTCCGCACAGTAACGAGGGAATAACGCTATCTCGTTTCTGTGGGCATAATACTGCATATCCCACTTGTTTACAAGGTATTGGATGCCGACAATGTGATCGAAATGGCCGTGAGTCAACAGAACTTTCACAGGCTTGAGTCCATTTTCGTTCACAAATTTCTCCAGACGTCCGGCCTCATTCTCATCGGCGCAACCCGGATCTATTATCACACATTCTCCGTCAGTTGCATAAACCAGGTATGTACACTCTCTGAGGACGTTGAAGTAGAAAGTTCTTATTTGAGCCATATTCAGTCTAGCGATTTGCGCAAAATTACGAAAAGAGTTTGTATTTTTGTTAAGAGTAAAAAGATATCACTATGCATATAGCAATTGCAGGAAATATAGGAAGCGGTAAAACTACCCTTACCAAGATGCTTGCCGAGCGATACAACTGGACACCGCGTTTCGAACCGGTTGAGTTTAATCCGTATTTGTCTGATTTCTACGAAGATATGGAGCGATGGTCCTTCAATATCCAGATCTATTTTCTCAACAAGAGATTCAGGGACGTGATAGAAATCAGCAAGTCCGACGAGATAATAGTGCAAGACCGCACCTTCTATGAAGACGCCTGCATTTTTGCTCCGAACCTTTACAAGATGGGGTTGATGAGTTCAAGGGATTTCGAGAATTATTCTTCGCTTTTTGAACTGATGGCGTCCCTTGTGAAAGCTCCCGATCTGCTGATATATCTCCGTTCTTCCATTCCAAACGTAGTAAGCAACATCCATAAACGCGGCCGCGAATATGAGAACAGCATCCGAATTGACTATCTTTCCGGACTGCACGAGCTTTACGAGAAATGGATCGCCGATTACAAGGACGGCAAACTGCTCATTCTGGACGTTGACAATATCAAGTTCGGGGACAGAAAAGAAGACTTCGACCTTGTTTGCGACAAAATCGAAGCTGTGCTGAACGGTCTGTTCTAGATTATTCTTCTTTTATACCCATTACGGCCCGGATCTCCTTCTTCGCATCCCTCCAGCGAGGAATGTCCACTTTGGATCCCACTATCTCAACCACTTTTGAAGAGATGATTGAGCCTACTTTGCCGCATACGTCCAAAGGCATTCCCTCTGAGAGTGCATAGAGAAATCCTCCGGCATAAAGGTCTCCTGCACCGGTAGCGTCAATAGCCTTGGCCGGACAAGGAGCGATATAGTGACATTCTGCGCCACTCTTGACCATAGACCCCTCTTTACCCAGTTTGACAACGGCAATCTTGCAATCCTGAGCAATAGCGTCAAGCGCTTCGCGAGGAGTACTCAGTTGAGAATAGGTGGTCGCTTCGGTCTCGTTTGCAAAAACGATATCTACATAATTTTTTACAATATCGTGCAGAAAAGCCTCGTTTGACGCGACGATATTATAACTTGCCAGGTCCATGGAGATGAGCATGTTCTTGGAATGCGCAATCTCCACTGCCTTTCTGACCAGGCGCTGGTTCTGCACCAGGTATCCCTCGATATGGAACATGTCGTAGCCGTCGAATTCTTCAGGATTCAATTCTTCCGGAACAAGTTCCAGAGCGGCTCCCAGATAGGTTGCAAAAGTCCTTTCGGCATTCTCGCCCGATATAAAGATCATGGAGCGCCCTGAAGGAGCTTTGCCCCTGAGCACCATAGAATTAATGCCGTTCTGTTTTTGGTCAGATTTAAAAAGGGATCCTATCTCATCCACTCCCACTTTGCCGATAAAACCGGCCGGCATACCGAATATTGCACAGGTGGAGATTGTATTTGCCGCAGAACCACCGGCAACGTATTTTATACCGTGAAGTTTCAGTTCGTCCCACATTTTATTGCCTGTCTCTGCATCGACGTGCTGCATACTTCCTACAGGCAGGTTGAATCTTTCAAGAAGCTCATTGTCAGGCAAGATTGCCAAGATATCGGTCAGAGCGTTTCCTATTCCCAGAATCGATTTCATAGTTTGGTTTTATCAGTTACGAAATTAGCAATAATTGACTAAATTTGCAGCGATTTTTGAAACAAAAGCGGAGAAATGAGAGTTACGGCAAAAGGGGTCCTGAAATATGTTCTGGTTACATTGCTGACCGCCTTGTTGCTATACCTTGCTTTCAAAGGAGTTAACTGGTCGGAATTCTTTAACGACATCAAGGGGTGTAACTACTGGTGGGTTCTGGCTTCGGTTGTTATGGGCGTTCTTGCCACAGTCAGCCGTGGTTACAGATGGAGGGTAATGATGCTTCCCATCAGCCCTCAGCTGAAGAGAATAGAGTGTTATGACGCATATGCAATCTGCTACATAGCCAATCTCGCATTCCCGAGAGTTGGAGAATTCGTCCGTTGCGGCATTCTGGCCGATACCAAAAAAGTGACTTTCGAACAAGCTTTCGGAAACATGATGGTTGAAAGGACCTGGGACATTATAGTCACAGGGCTGATGGCTGTCATAATAGTGGCTTTCACCCGTTTCGGGGGATTCATCGTGGAGAAAATGTGGCAACCGATGAAAGAGGGAATGCCTGCACTATGGATTATCCTGGTGGTTATTCTCCTCTTTGTGTTTGTAGGCTTCTTTGCTCTGGTTTTCATGAAGGAAGAGACCCTGAACAAATACAAACTGGGCAGAAAACTGAGCAAATTTATCGGCGGTCTGAAGGCAGGTATCAAATCCACCTTCAAGATGTCAGCCAAACAGCAGATTTCTTTCTATTTCCACACCCTCTTCATTCAGTTGTGCTACTGGCTGCAGGTGCTCTTCACATTCTACGCATTCGAACCGTTCAACTCACTGACGGGTATGGACGCCATGTTCATCTACGTTGTCGGATGCATGGCATGGATGGTTCCGGTACAGGGCGGATTCGGAGCATATCACGGACTGCTTACCCTTGCGCTGGTATCCATTTACGGTATTGAATACAATACAAGTCTGGCTTTCGCCACCATCTCACACGAATCCCAGATTCTGCAAATGATAATCTGCGGCATCATTTCACTTATCCACGTAGCCATAGTGAAATCCCGCAGAGCTAAAACCATTGAAGAATAACATGAAACCTACTTTACTTATATTAGCTGCAGGAATGGGCTCAAGATACGGCTCATTAAAACAGATGGACGGACTCGGGCCTAATGGGGAAGCCATTATCGACTACTCCATATACGATGCCGTCAGAGCCGGTTTCGGCAAGATTGTTTTTGTGATCAGACACTCTTTCGCCGAGCCTTTCAAAGCTCATTTCAAACCTGAGAAATTCGGCGGAAACGTAAAATTCGAATTTGTGTATCAGGAGCTGGATTATCTCCCCGAAGGATACACAGTTCCCGAGGGCAGAGAGAAACCATGGGGCACGAATCACGCCCTTATGATGGCCGCCGACGTCATTCACGAGCCTTTTGCAGTCATCAACGCGGATGATTTCTACGGTAAAGAGAGTTATGAGGTTATGGCGGAGTATCTCAAATCCATAGAGGGTACAAAGGGAAAGTATTGCATCATAGGATATCTCCTGAAGAATACTTTGTCCGACTTCGGCACCGTGAGCCGCGGAGTCTGCAAGCTCGATGCAGACCACTATCTGACCGGAATCAACGAGAGAACATCCATCGGACCAGTAGGTGACAAGATTATGTATCAGGATAACGGACAACAGTTCGAAGTCGATCCGGATTCTTTCGTCTCAATGAATTTTTGGGGCTTCACTCCTGAGTATTTTGATTATTCTGAAGAATTGTTCAAAGAATTCCTTGATGAAACTGCAGCGAGCAAGAATCTGAAAGCGGAATATTTCATACCTTACGCAATAGACAAACTGGTCGCACGCAAACAGGCTTCAGTGAAGGTATTGGAATGCGGAGCAAAATGGTTTGGAGTAACATACAAGGAAGATCGTCCTTTCACAGTGGACAAGATTAATAAATTGATTGAAGCAGGCGTTTATCCACAAAAGATATGGCAGAAGACTCTTTAAAAAGATTGGAAGAAGAATATACCGGTGATAAACTCATTACCCTCGATGGTCTTGAGCACATCCGTCGCAGGTTGTCTATGTATATCGGTCGCAGAGGAAACGGAAACGACCCTACCGACGGTATCTACGTCCTCACCAAGGAGGTGATAGACAACTCCATTGACGAGTTTACAATGGGATATGGGAAGAAGATTGAGGTCACTCTTCACGACAATACCGTGACGGTACGTGACTACGGACGCGGAATCCCTTTGGAGAAAATTATCCCGGCAGTCAAGGAACTGAATACCGGAGCAAAATTTGACAGTAAGGTCTTCAAGAAGAGCGTGGGTTTGAACGGTGTCGGTCTGAAAGCCGTAAATGCCCTGTCAATAGACTTCAAAGTACAGGCTTACCGCAATGGGGAGACCGCATGGGCTATCTTCAAGCAAGGCGAGCTGGTGGAAGAAGGATCGGGCTCGACTAATGAGAAGAACGGTACTTACGTATGCTTCACCCCGGACGAAGAGATATTCCCTCAATACCATTTCCAGGAGGAGTTCATTGTGACAATGCTTCACAATTACGCTTACCTCAACGTCGGCCTTTCTCTCATTCTCAACGAAACACAGGTATTCAGATCGGAGAACGGCTTGCTGGATCTGCTTAACGACAATCTGGACGAGGAACCTCTCTATCCGCCTATCCATCTGGTGGGCGAAGACATCGAGATCGTCATGACCCACGGTACACAGTATTCCGAGAATATCTATTCCTTCGTCAACGGACAGAATACGATACTCGGAGGTACTCACCTACAAGCCTACAGGGATGCCATCGCCAGAACCCTCAAAGAATACTACAAGAAAGACTTCTCCCCTGCCGATGCCAGACAGTCCATCATAGGAGCGATCAGCATCAAAGTTCAGGAGCCTGAATTCGAGGCGCAGACCAAAGTGCAGCTGGGCAGCAAGACGATGTACCAGGGAGGCCCTACCATTCAGAAATACGTGGGAGATTTCATCGGTCTGGAATTGGACAACTACCTCCATATGAATCCGGACGTAGCCGAAGTTCTTCTCAAGAAGATTCTAGAGTCCGAAAAGGAGCGCAAGGCTATCCAGGGAATCAGAAAAGAGACCAAAGACAGGCTCAAAAAGGCATCTTTAAACAATAAGAAGCTGAGTGACTGCCGCATTCACTACAATGACAATAATCCTCTTGCAGAATACACCATGCTCTTCCTGACCGAGGGTGATTCCGCATCAGGCTCAATCAAAAAAATCAGAAATACCGATACCCAGGCAGTATTCAGCCTGAAGGGAAAACCTCTCAACAGCCACAAGGCTACCAAACAGGACGTCTATAAGAATGCCGAGCTTTCACTGATGCAAGCGGCCCTGAACATTGATGAAGACATCAGCAATCTTCGCTACAATTACGTAGTGATTGCTACTGATGCCGACGTGGACGGTATGCACATCAGACTGCTTCTGCTGACATTCTTCCTGAAATTCTATCCCGATCTGGTCAGAACAGGCCACCTGTACATTCTTCAGACCCCTCTTTTCAGAGTACAGGACAAGAATAACAACATCTACTGCTA